>JBDSTW010000169.1:0-14062 GCA_039928055.1 Gammaproteobacteria bacterium
GACACATCGTATCCGGCCCCAAGCGCAAACACCCGGTATTACTGGCACGGGCAGGCGATCATCGCGTAGCCTTGGAAGTGGACGGCCTGTTGGGTAGCCGCGAAATCGTCATTAAGTCCGTCGGACCGCAGATCAGCACGATCCGCGGCATAACGGGTGCTACGATTCTGGGCGACGGTCGCGTAGTGCTGATTCTGGATATCAATGCCTTGGTGCGTGCCGGCACTGCGGGCGCCAAGGCCGTCAGAGACCTTCGTCAAACAGCGGCGCCAGTAGCTCCGGTCGATCCTGGTTTCATTACCGCTATGGTAGTGGATGATTCCATTACCGTGCGCAAGGTAACAACGCGTCTGCTCGAGCGCCACAATATTCATGTACTCTCCGCAAAAGACGGCCTCGATGCCCTGGCCTTATTGCAAGATCATATCCCCGATATCATGCTGCTAGATATCGAAATGCCGCGCATGGACGGTTATGAACTGGCCACGCATATGCGAAATGAAGAGCGCCTTAAAAATATCCCTATCATTATGATTACGTCGCGCACAGGGCAAAAGCACCGCGATCGCGCCTCACTAATCGGCGTAAACAATTACATGGGCAAGCCCTTCCAGGAAAGCGAATTGCTGGAAAATATCGGCAACCTGCTCGGCGAGCGCATGGAAGTTCAACATTAACAACAGCGCAAACCCCGTGGTTTATAAAAGGCGAGTAGGATGATAGATACACAAACTGCGGTGCGCAGCCAGCTTATCCCTATCGAGGGCGATAACCTAATCCTCCCTAATACTGCCATTGCGGAAGTAATCTTTTACGTGGAGCCGGAGGCTATTTCGACGGCCCCGGAGTGGGTGCTCGGGCGTTTAGACTGGCGCGACCGCTCCATACCCCTGATTTCATTTGAGCTTGCCTGCGAACAAGCCAAGCCCGCGCGCGACCCGCGCTCGAAGATTGTGGTCATTAACACCATCGGCGGTAATCCTGAGATCAATTTCTTTGCTATCGTTACGCAAGGTTTGCCCCAGTTGCTGCTGATCGATGAGAGCAAGATTGCCCCTATCGAACACGAGATCGAGGCGAGCCCTCTCATACTCGGCCGCGTTATCGTCAATGGCGAACCGGCGATAATTCCTAACCTCGATGCCTTGGAAAATATGTTGCTCGCCTGTAAAAAAAGCTGGGCGAAGCATGTGCAGAAGATTGACGCGTGACGCCGTAACACGCGCACATGGCGGGGTAAGCCCGCCTTCTATGAGTGACCGGTCTCGCGCGCTATCGCCCGATAGCCGATATCCGTGCGGTAATACATACCCTCCCAGTGAATTTTTTTCACCAAGTCATAGGCATCATCGCGCGCGGCGCGCACGCTGGTGCCCAATGCACAGGCGCATAAAACACGTCCGCCTGCCGTGACGATAGCGCCGTCCCGCATGGCGGTACCGGCGTGAAATATCTTTTTGCCCGATCCCTCCGGCTGTGCCAGACCGTCAATCACAGCGCCCGTGCGATAAGCTCCGGGGTAACCGGCAGCAGCCAGCACGACACCTACGGCGGCGCGTTCGTCCCACTGCGCATGGATTTGGTCTAATCGCTTATCAAGTGCGGCTTCAAGCAGATCCACTAAATCGGACGTGAGACGCAGCATGATCGGCTGCGTTTCGGGATCGCCCAGGCGGCAATTATATTCGAGCACGCGCGGTGTGCCGTCGGCGGCGATCATCACGCCGGCATACAGGAAACCCGTGTAAGGCGTGCCCTCGGCACGCATGCCTTGCACTGTGGGTTCTATGACTTCGCGCAGAATACGCGCATGAATCCCGGGTGTGACGACCGGGGCCGGCGAATAAGCGCCCATGCCGCCGGTATTGGGTCCGCGGTCGCCGTCATCACGCGCCTTATGATCCTGCGAGGTGGCCAGCGGTAAAATATGTTCGTCATCCACCATTACAATAAAGCTCGCCTCCTCGCCGCTCAAAAACTCCTCGATCACCACACGCCCGCCGGAATCATCGCCCAGCATATCCTGTAGCGCCCGGGTTGCGTCTGCGCGACTGTGCGCGATCACCACGCCTTTGCCGGCCGCAAGACCATCGGCTTTGATGACGATGGGCAGAGATTTATTTTCAATGTAGGCCAGCGCTTCGGACAACGTATCAAAGTTTGCATAGGCCGCGGTTGGGATTTGATGGCGCACAAAAAAATCCTTGGCAAAGGACTTGGAGGCTTCAAGTTGAGTTGCCATGCGGCTGGGTCCAAAACAACGCAGGTCGGCGGCGCTAAAGACATCGACGATACCCAAGGCCAGAGGGCCTTCGGGGCCGACAACCGTCAGCGCTATATTATTTTTCTGCGCAAAATCGAGCAGAGCAGGGATATCATCGGCTTGGATAGCAATGTTCTCGGTCTTAGGTTCACGCGCCGTACCGGGATTTCCGGGTGCGACGAAAATCTTTGCCACGCGCGGCGATTGGGCTATTTTCCAGGTAAGCGCATGCTCGCGTCCGCCGGAACCGATGATCAGTATGTTCATAAGGCGCTTAGTCTAACGATAGTATGATTTAGTCTTAATAATGATATGTTAGGCCAATGTGATGCGCCACATGCCTCGGTTCCCGTTTTCAATTCAGCAACCTTGAAGGGTATCGCTATCTATTAAAGTAAAGCGTCGCTACGGCGACGTATCTAATGCCGGGGGCAGCCCGGCAGCTGGTTACCTTTTCTTGTGCCGTACAGGATACTCGGCTGAGCCCATGGGAGGCGTGTTCTTCTTTATTCCTGTAACTGCATTAGAATGAGACCGCTCACCCGTGAGATGGCGCCGAGCAGCGCAGCCCTAGGCGGAGAGGCCCACCGGGTGCAAGCCAGGAAGGCTTGCACGAACCCGTCGAGACAGGGACGTCACGTCGGGTGAGCCTGCCTAGGGCAAGACGCGCAGGGAAGCCGCACAGCGGCCGACATCTTCGGGGAAGCTTCTTTGGGTACTTTCTTGTCGATACAAGAAAGTACCTCGCCCGCCGGGGCGAGTCCCGGCATAAGCTAAGCTACCCCGGCATTACAATCACTTACCCCACACACGACAACAAAAATTCCTAGTGCCGAAAATGTCGCATACCGGTGAACATCATCGCAATGCCGTGCTCGTTTGCGGCATCAATTACCTCTTGATCACGCATCGAACCGCCTGGCTGGATCACGGCACTGACACCGGCCGCGGCAGCCGAATCCAGGCCGTCACGGAACGGCAGAAAGGCGTCGCTGGCCATGACACAAGCGTTCACGCTAAGGCCGGCGTCTTCGGCTTTGATGGCGGCGATGCGCGCACTGTATACGCGGCTCATCTGACCGGCCCCGATACCGACGGTCGTCTTGTCTTTGCAATAGACGATGGCGTTTGATTTAATAAATTTGACGACCTTCCAGGCGAATAGCATGTCCTGTATTTCGGCGGCACTGGGCGGGCGTTGCGTGACCAGCTTGAAGTCTGCGCTATCAAGCATGGCTATATCCTGCTCCTGCACCAATAAGCCGCCCACGATGCGCTTGTAATCAAGCTGGGCAGGTTGCGGCACGTCCCAGGGTCCGGAACTCAGCACACGTATATTTGGCTTGGCGGCAAGCAACGCTAACGCATCGGGGTCGACCAGCGGCGCAATGAGTACCTCGACAAAATGCCGTTCGATGATGGTCTGTGCAGTAACGGCATCCAAGGTTCGGTTGAAGGCGATAATGCTGCCGAAGGCCGAGCTCGGATCGGTGCGGTAAGCCTTCTGATAGGCTTCGAGAATGTTTGCGCCGAGGGCAACGCCGCAGGGGTTGGCGTGTTTCACAATCACACACGCAGGACCCTCGTTAAATATCTTCACGCATTCAAGCGCGGCATCGGTATCGACGATATTGTTAAAGGAGAGTTCCTTGCCCTGATGCTGGACGGCGCCGGCCGTGCACCCACGCGGCGGCTTGGGCTCAACGTAAAATGCCGCTTTCTGGTGGGGATTCTCACCGTAGCGCAAATCCTGGCGTTTAGTGAATTGCATATTATAGGTGCGTGGAAAGGTACTGTCCTGCGCGGGCTTTTCATTTATGCAGCCCAGATAATTGGCAATCGCGCCGTCGTAACGCGCGCAATGTTCGAAGGCCTTGACCGCCAGCGAAAAACGTAGCGCAGCACCGACACTGCCGTTGCCGGCCTTCATTTCGGCCAGCACGGACGCGTAGTCTGCGGTATCCACCACCACGCTGACGGCGGAAAAATTCTTTGCGGCGGCGCGCAGCAATGTCGGCCCGCCGATATCGATATTTTCAATGGCCATAGCCAGGTCACAGCCGGGCTTGACCACGGTATTTTCGAACGGGTAGAGATTGACCACCACGAGATCGAGCGGGGCAATGCCGTGTTGCACCATGATCTGGTCATCGAGGCCGCGTCGCCCGAGTATGCCGCCATGAATCTTCGGGTGCAGGGTCTTCAGGCGGCCGTCCATCATCTCGGGGAAGCCAGTGTAATCGGAGACCTCGGTGACGGCGACATCATTCTCGGCCAGCAGCTTGGCCGTGCCGCCGGTCGATAAAATCTCCACCCCGAATTGCTGTAGGCCGCGCGCAAACTCGATCACATCGGTCTTGTCCGAAACACTGATCAGCGCGCGTTTAATGGTGGACATAGATTAAAAAGCCAAGAGCATAAAAACGGGACACCGTGCCAGCACGCGGGTGATTTAATATTTTTGGAGACCGGCTTATTTATCGAGACCGTACTGGCCAAGTTTCTTGCGTAGCGTACTGCGATTCATGCCGAGAATTTCCGCCGCCTTGCTTTGATTTCCGCAGGTGTAATTCATTACCGCTTGCAGCGTGGGGGGCTCGATTTCGCTCAGTACCATTTGATAAAGATCGCAGGGGTGATCACCGTCCAGATTCTTGAAGTAGGTCACCAGCGCGACGTGGACCGCATCGCGTAAGGGTGTCTTGCGCCGTTCCGGATTGTTCAGGTGAGCCTTAGGGTTGGAGACGGATTTATTCATGCGGCCAACTCTTGCGCGGAAAGCTCAGTAGTGCAGGCGGCATCCGCCAGTGCGTCGAAAAATGCGTGCGTTAGGGCCAATTGCTGTTCGATGCTGCTTGCGGCGTTGACCGCTTGGCGGAAGGCGCCGCCGCCAGGTTGTCCCTTGCTGTACCAGGAGACATGTTTACGCGCCATCATGACGCCGGTGTGCTCGCCGTAAAATTCATAAAGATTTTTTAAGTGGCCGAGCATGATCCCACGCACTTTTTTAATATCGGGCTCGGAGAGTTTCTCGCCGGTTGTCAAATAGTGGCTGATAATGCCGAAGATCCACGGCCGGCCTTGTGCGGCACGGCCGAGCATAATGCCATCGGCGCGTGTGTAATCGAGCACGAATTTGGCCTGCTCGGGCGTACGAATATCGCCGTTGGCAATGACCGGGATAGTGACCGCGGCCTTGATTGCGGCGATGGTGTCGTATTCGGCCTCACCGGTATAGGCGCAGGCACGTGTGCGGCCGTGCACGGCGAGGGCTTGGATACCGGATTGTTCGGCGATGCATGCTACGCTCACGCCATTGCGATGATCTTTATCCCAGCCGGTGCGGATCTTGAGCGTGACCGGCACATCGACCGCGGCCACCACGGCCGCAAGGATACGACTGACCAGCGACTCGTCCTGCAGCAAGGCCGAGCCCGCCATGACATTACACACCTTTTTCGCCGGGCAGCCCATGTTGATATCGATGATCTGCGCGCCCTTGTCCGCATTATATTTCGCAGCCTGCGCCATCATCTGGGGATCGGCGCCGGCGATTTGCACCGAGCGCGGCTCGGTCTCGCCCTCGTGATTGGCGAGCCGCAGCGTTTTTTCACTGCCCCATAGCAGAGAGTTGGAGGACACCATTTCGGAAACCGCCATGCCCGCGCCGAGATTTTTGCACAATTGGCGGAAGGGTCTGTCGGTAACGCCGGCCATCGGTGCGAGCACGATATTATTAAGTAGTTTGTACGGTCCGATTTGCATTAGTTATTAAGGCTCATTGTACAAATCATGCTAGGTGTGGCGGAAGCAGGCCAACTTGTTGCTTAAAAATAGGTTGCGCAATAAAAGGAACCCTTTAACCGATAGTCGCCTCGGCCGAGTCTTGTGCGCCTTTATTATCGACCCAGCTTACCTTCACGGTGTCACCTTTTTGGCCGCCGTTGAAGCTGAATGACAGATAGGGGTTTTTGGAAATGGCGATCCCGCACTCGACGTCCAATACCACGTCGCCATTATGTTCACACCTTATTTCCTGGATGTAATGCGCCGGGATCGGCTCGCCGGTCTTCTTGTCTTTAAACAGGCCGGTCTCCATCGGATGGATCATGAGCGTTTTCAGCGTAGTTACGCCATTTTCCACGGTGGCGCGTATCTTAATCTGGCTTGCCATAGTTTACCTTAAGTGCGAGGGTCGCGTGGTATTGCAACGTTATTAATTGCCGCAGCCATTGAGGGTGACCTTAACCACGCGGCGCGTGCTGTACAGTTTGTCGCCGACCTTGAGTACCGCGATGAGGTTGGAGGTTTCCGCCATTTTGATATTGGTTTTTACATAAGCCCGGGTATTCTTGGCCAAATTAAAGCGGGCCACCAGCGCACTCGGATTTTTGTCCACCAGCAAGGTAATCGATTCGACACCTGCCAGCGTGCTCTGTACCGTAACGGGGACCACCGCGCCATTTTCCGCCAGATCCGGCGCGCTCAGCGTAATATCGTCGGGACTATTGATAAGGTCGGCCTTGCCGAACAAGGCCTGTAGCGCGTCATCCACTTTCTTTGCGTCAAAGGCGGAGGCAGGCCAAGCGGCCAAGGCGCGTCGCGGCAGAGCAATGCCCAAGCTTGCGGCTAGCGCGAAAACACCCAGGGCAAAACCCTTGAGAAAAACTCGGCGCGTACTGGCTATCGTCACTGCTTAACTCCTGTGATTCATTACGGGCTTGAATATCATCGGTTCGCTATAGGTTTGTTGTCGTCCCCTAGCGGAGTTGCATCCGACGGCGTATGCGGCCGCCTGGTGAGGCATACCTGTTTGGGCTAAATTATAGCCGATTCGAGCGGCTTGGGGATCACCGTTTGGCCTCAAGCGCCAGTTCGTCTTTCAGTTCCTTAAGCCGGGCCTCGATCTGCGAGCTCAGGTAAAAGTCCGTATCCGCCGGGCGCAAGGCGATCTCGAGCTGTTCGATGGCCGCGGCCGTCTCGCCGTTGAGGTAATAATATTCGGCCAGGGCTTGATGGCCTGCGGCCTTATGCCCGGACTGGCCCTCGGCCTCGGCGAGTAGCTTATACAACCCGGGATTAGAGGTGTTCTGGCGCACCTGTTGATGCAAAAGCCCCCTGGCCTTGGCGGGCTGCCCGGTTTGCAGCAAGGCGCGCCCGTATAATAGGGTAAGCGGATGATTGCCGGGATAGGCCTTCGAGGCCTCGGTAAAGATGTCCCGGGCCTTGTTGTTGTTGCCGCTGGCCATTTCGATGCGCGCCAGGGCGAGCTGATAGGGGAGGCTGTCGGCATCCTTGGCCAGCAGGTCGCGCATTTGCGCGCGCGCCGCATCGTAATCACGGTTGGCCAGCAAGGCCAGGGCATATCCATAGTGCTCGGCCTCCGCGTTGCGGTACTGGCCCTGCTTCAGGTTCTGCGCGAAGCGGTCGACGCTCTGTTTGGGGCTGGGCTCGCCCAGCACGCGCAGCTTGGCGCGCACCAGGTGGTAGGCTGTGCTATCGACGATCTGGCGATAGGGGTATTGCTCGGCGCGGTTACGCGAATCGGCGATGCGCGAGGTGGTTACCGGGTGGGTGCTTAAAAATTCGGGCGCGCGCGCGCCGGCGAAGCGCACGGATTTTTGCAGGCGTTCGAAGAAGGCCGGCATGCTGCGCGTGTCAAAATTGGCGCGCGCCAAGGTTTGTATGCCCACGCGGTCGGCCTCTTCTTCATTGCCGCGCGTGAAATTGATCTGCGCCTGGGCAGTGCCGGCCTGGGTCGCGGCGATGGCGGCCTGGCCCAGTTCGCTGTTCTGGCTGCCGACGATAATAGCCCCGATCAGCGCGGCGATTGACACCAGGCCCAGGCGACCGCCCTGCTCAAAGGTGCGGGCGAGATGATGTTGGGTGATGTGCGCGATTTCATGCGCCAGCACCGAGGCAAGTTCGCTCTCGGATTCAGTGGCCAGGACGAGGCCGCTGTTTATGCCGATGAAGCCCCCGGGCGCGGCGAAGGCATTAATGGCCGGATCATCCACCATAAAAAAGGTGAAGTCCCGGGTCTGATTATCGCTGCTGGCCGCCAGGCGATAGCCTAGCGATTGGAGATATTCGTTGACCTCGGGGTCTTCGACGAGCTTGAGCCGTTGGCGCACCTCGCGCATAACCGTTTCGCCGAGGCGCCGCTCTTCCTGGGGGGAAATCGTGCTGCCGGAGGCCGCGCCAATCTCGGGTAATTCAAGATTGAGCGAGCCCTGCTCGGCAAATACCGCCGGCGCAGGCAGGTAGAGCAAGATAACGGTTAGCCGTATTAGCCACTGTTTCAAAAAGGGCCTCATCGTATTTAGGTAAAGACAACTCTCTGACTGCCAAAACGAATTATTGTTCAAGAGCGCCTGTCCGCTGCCCGTGCCGCAAGGCCCGCTTGGCTGGGTCATAGTTTGTCAGGTGGCGTTCTTCTATACTGCGCTAGTTTATCACCCGCTCAACTCATCTTGGGGCCGTAAAACTAAGGAATACCATGCCTGCCAATATTATAGAACGCATCCCCGCCCGTTTCTGGGTATTGCTGGTACTGCTTGTATGGGGCGGCCTTGCCCTGCTGTTATTGCGCCACGATGCGTACGGGCTGGACGAAGGGGCGTTGCGCGCGCTGCTGTTGAATTGGACGATCGTCGATAATGTGGTTAATCCCATCGTTATCTTCGGCGTGCCCGACTTTCGCGCCCTATTGTTTATCCCCGTCGGCATTTATTGGCCGGGCAGTTTGCTCGCCGCCAAGGTGTTTACGCTGCTGATTACCTTCATTGCGGGTGTATTGCTTTATCAATGGCGCGAGCGCACGGTGGGCAGGGAGGTGGCCTTGATCGCCACGGGTCTATTGCTGATCAGCCCGATAACGCTTCAGCAGGCCGATGCCCTCGGCGCCGGCCCTTATCTGCTGCTGATGTTCAGCCTGGGGGCGTGGCTCGATAAAAGCTATCGTGAGGTTAACCGCCCGCTGGGCGGCAAATATTTTTCGCAGATGTTGCTCGTGGCCATCACCGTCACGCTACACCCGGCCGGGCTGGCCTATCCGCTTGCCTTGCTATGGATGTGGTACAGGAATCCGTTGGATAAACGCCAGCAGCGCCATGTCTTCATCGGCGTGGTGCTCGCCGTAGTTTTTGCGGGCCTGCTGCGTGCGGGCTGGCACGGGCTTGACTGGTGGATTAACCCCCTCGTCTCGTTGACCGGCGCGGTATTGGGCCCGCAGCTGGAGCCGGCGGCAGATGTCAATCTGGTGGCAGGCGGCCTGGTTGCACTGATTTTATTCATCGTGCTGATCAAGAACCGGCGCACACTCCTCAATGACATCATGGGCTGCATGCTCCTGCTGGGTGTGGTGTTCGGTGCGGTCACGGCCGATCTTGCCTGGGCAATGCCGGCCATCGTACTGGTGCTTTACTACGGAATTCCCAGCCTGATCAGTTTGAACGAATCCATAGGTGGAACGGGTTTTATGGGCCAACGCGGCGGCGTGATGGTGGTCGTCGTAATGGTCGCGACCTTGTTTATGAATGTAGATAAGGCTTATTACAGTTATGTCAGGAGCGGCATACTGGCCCCGCAGGATCAACTCATACAGACGCTGGCCGTAGAGGCCGCCGACAGCGCTAAAACCTTTCGTGCGATCAGCCAGTGGCCGGCGCGCACCATGGTCGCCGTGAAGCGCGATGTGCTGCCGCTGCCGCCCACGGTTAAAGACGGCGCCGGCTTGTTAAAAATGACGCAGGGCGTTACTCATATTTTGTTTAACCCCTATGATCCCGCCAATGCAGACCTGGCGCGCAGTGTCGCCGAGTTGAGCGGCAGGATGGAGACCGTGGCCCTGCAACCGGACGGCGTGATTATCCGCGTGCGTAGCGCGCAGGGCTCGTCACAAGCCGTACCTTGATGCCCTATCGCTTGAATGGGGTTACGAGGTCGCGGGTTTGATGGCGACATCCAGCATCTTCTTTTCGCGCTGAAATACGATGATCGAACCAATGCGCAAGGCGCCCAGCACCAGCAGCAGTGCAGTTAATGCGTAAATCTCATCCGGCGTGAGCTTATCCTCGAACAATTTAATCATGATTTCGCGCAATAAAAATACGATGGCGGCATCGACGATAAAGGTCATGCGCAGCCGGTGCGTAACGAAATAATCGACCAGCGAGCGTGACAGTTCAATCAGGATAAACAAGGTCAGCACATCGGAAATAATGTGCAGATATTGGCGCGTAATATCTTCGTTGGCCAGCAGGTTGCCCATGTTCAGGAATAGCCGCACCACGCCGATGATGATGCCGATGGTAATAAACAGCAGCATGACATTGAGTACGGCGCCGATAACTTTTTCGAACACTTGCGGGATATTAATTTTCATTTTTAGGTAGGCCTGAGTCCTGTTTTCTGAGATAGAGTGAATTTAACTTCCGACACTGATCTTGGATTCCGTGCCATTGCGCAGGTTTTGGATATTGACGCGATGGCGCCACACCAGCAGAGACGTCATGAGCAAGGTGGCGATTTGAAATTCGCCGGGCTTGCCGAACCAGTACATATACAAAGGCGCCATAACCGCCGCGCACAGGGCCGCCAGCGATGAAAAGCGCGAAAAGCGCGCGGTGAGCAGCCAGGTGAGCGCACACGCCAGGCCGACTTCCCAGGACAAGCCGAGCAGTACGCCCAGCGAGGTCGCCACGCCCTTGCCGCCGCGAAAGCCGAAAAAGACCGGGTATAAATGGCCCAGAAAGGCCGCCAGCCCAACCGCGGCGACGGCCAGGTTCGATCTGTCCAAGGCAACGGCGAATAATACGGGCAACAGGCCTTTAAGCAGGTCGCCGAGCAGGGCGATGGCGGCGGCGCGGCGATTGCCCAGGCGCAGCACATTGGTTGCCCCCGGGTTACCCGAGCCGTGCGCACGCGGGTCGGGCAGGCCCATGAGCCGGGAGATCAGCACGGCGCTGGCGAGGGAGCCGATTAAATAAGAAAACAGGATTAAGGCAAGGTCGATCATCATAATGCCGCTATTGGAATCGCTTGCGCGGCGCGGGTCAAGTCGCGCCTGATGATTCGAATCCGATATTATCGCCGGGCTGTAAAATTATACCGCCATTTATGACTATTATTATTTACCCAAAATTACAGAACGATGTCGGGTTCGGCTTAGAATAACAATACCTCATACCAGCTAACCAGAGCAGGCGCCACACATGGACATCATTTACTTACACGGTTTGCGCATCGACACGGTAATCGGTATATACGACTGGGAGCGGCGCGTTAAGCAGGCCGTGATTCTCGATCTGGACATGGCCGGCGACATCCGCAAGGCGGCGGCGAGTGAAAACATCGCCGACACACTCGATTATAAGGCCGTAGCCAAGCGCTTGACCGACTTCGTGGGCAATGCGGATTTCCAACTGGTCGAGACGCTGGCCGAACGCGTCGCTGAGATTATCCTGACCGAGTTCAATCTTGACTGGGTGCGTCTGCGCGTCAATAAAAAAGGCGCAGTGCGCGGCGCCGTCGATGTCGGGGTAATTATCGAGCGCACCAAGCCGGTATCATGACACGCGTATACGTCAGCATCGGCAGCAATATCGAACGCGAATACAATGTGCGCGCCGGTCTGGCTGCGCTGCGCGAGCGCTACGGCGAATTAATCGTATCTTCCGTTTATGAAAGCAAGGCCTTCGGTTTTGAGGGCGACAATTTTTACAATCTGGTCGTTGGCTTCGACACCGGCGATGACGTGCATACTGTCGTTGCGTCCCTGCGCGCCATGGAAGACCGGCAGGGACGCGTGCGCAGCGGCCCGCGTTACTCCTCACGCACGCTGGATCTGGATCTGTTGCTCTACGGTGATTTAGTGCTGCACGAGCCGGGCCTGGTATTGCCGCGCGCCGAGATTTTAAAGCATGCCTTCGTGTTGCTGCCGCTCGCTGAAATCGCCCGTGAAACGCGCCATCCCATCAACGGCCGGATGTATGCGGAATTGTGGCAGGGCTTCGACCCGGCCGGCCAGGCGCTTTGGACTGTTCCCAATCAAAAGGCGGCGGCTGGTCAAAGTCCGTTGGGATAATTGGGACGGCGCATGGCGCCAGGCAAGGAGCGTGAGGGCCAACTCGCGTCCCGTTGGGTAGCGTGAGTTTTTTCTTGATCAAGTGGGTGACGGATTCTTGTCGATGACTGTGCGGAATCTCTCCGCTGGGTGGAGAGTGTGGTTGGCTAGCGACTATGGCGACGGTAAGGGAAGCGAATGAAACGGAAAAAGATACCCCCCATTGCTTGGGGGCCAATTGGGCTCTTTGATCCACTCGGCGCACGCTATAGACTAAAGGAACTCCGATTAATTCCATTTTCGTCATTCCCGCGCACGCGGGAATCCAGTAAGTCGTTGAACTAAAAGCACTGGATTCCGGGTCTCCGCTACGCTGCGCCCGGAATGACACATAAATCAGAGGTTCCCTAACTGTTAACCGTCCGTCCGCCGTCCACGGCGATGACCTGCCCGGTGATGTAGTCCGCGTCGCGGATCAGGAATAATACCGCCTTGGCAACATCGCGCGGCTGTCCCTGCCGTTTTAATATGATGCGCGAGATGATGCGCTGCTTGGTGACGTCGTCCATGGTATCCGGCCACATGATGGCGCCCGGGGCCACGGCATTGACGCGCACCTCCGGGCCGAGCTCGCGCGCTAGGGCCTTGGTCAGCATGATTAACCCGGCCTTGGCGGCGCTGTAAACTGGGTAGGATTTGAGCGGGCGGTCGGCATGTATATCGACCATGTTCACGATGCAGCCGTTGTGTTTGGCGAGGGCGCGTGCCGCGGCCTGCGCGATAAAAAACGGTGCCTTCAGATTGGTGCCCATCAAGTCGTCCCAGTGGGTCTCGGTCACCGAGCCGACAGGCGTCGGGTAAAAGCTGGAGGCATTATTAATGACGGCATCGAGACGCCCCCAGGTGTTACCGGCCTCCTGCACCATGCTAGTGATCTTGGCGACGTCCAGCAGGTCGGCTTGCACGAGCGCTACGGAGTCGGGCCGCACTTTATTAAGTCTTTCTTGCAGCAAATGCGCGGCCTGCTTGGAGCTGCGATAGTGCACGACGAGGTTCATGCCCTGCTCGTGCAGCGTTTCGGCAATCACCGCACCCACCCGCTGGGCCGCACCGGTAATCAAGGCTACCTTGCCGGCCAGGGTCTCTGTATTATTCTGCATTTAATTCCCCTTTCCTTAAGCCTGCACAGCCTAACCTAAAACGCTGTGATACAGAACGATGAATTTTATGAAGCTTAGTCCTTCCACGCTTGAGTTGCCCCCGCCCGATGCTACGGCCCGCGCGCACAGCGAGCGCCTGGGGTCATTAATTCGCGGCGAGATCGATGCTAATGACGGCCGGATCAGCTTCGCACGCTACATGGACTTGGCGCTGTACGCGCCGGGGCTTGGGTATTACAGCGCGGGCGCACGCAAGTTCGGCGCCGCCGGCGACTTCGTCACCGCCCCGGAAATTTCACCTTTATTTGCGTATTGCGTGGCGCGCCAGTGTCGACAGGTGCTGCGAGAAATCGGACACGGGGATATCCTGGAAGTCGGCGCCGGCTCCGGCATCATGGCCTGCGATATTTTGCGCGCGCTGGAACAGCAAGATAGCCTGCCGGAACATTATTTCATCCTCGAGGTGAGCGCCGAGCTGCGCGAACGCCAATACGCTACGCTAAAAAAAGAAATTCCCGATCTGTTAAAGCGCGTCTCCTGGCTTGAGGCCCTGCCTTTATCGGGCTGGCGCGG
>JBDSTW010000170.1:0-2089 GCA_039928055.1 Gammaproteobacteria bacterium
CGCGCCTGTCGAACGACCCGCGCGTACGCTTCGCCGCCCTGCTGCACGACCTGGGCAAGGGCGCCACCCCGCCGCATGAATGGCCCGCCCACCATGGCCACGAACAGCGCAGTGTGGCTTTGGTGAAAGGCTTATGCGCGCGCTTGCGCGTACCCAACGACTACCGCGAGTTGGCGGTCCTCGCCGCCCATTATCACGGCGATTGCCACCGCGCCGCCGAGCTTCGCCCCGATACTTTACTGAGAAAACTCGAAGCCCTCGATGCCATGCGCCGCCCGGAACGCTTCGAACAATTCCTGCTCGCCTGTGAGGCCGACGCGCGCGGCCGTCCCGGCTATGAAGATAAGCCCTACCCGCAAGCGGATATTTTTCGCGCCGCGCGCAATGCCGCCGCCTCTGTGCTTAGCCAACCGGTGATCGATGCGGGACTCAAAGGCGAGGCGGTAGGTCACGAACTCCAGAGATTGCGCATACAGGCTATCGCCGACCAGCTTGCAAAGTAATCACAACACCACCGGCGCATCCGGTAATTCATTAGCGTCGCTGCCCTGTTTCGGGTAATGCCTGTTGAGATGGCTACTTACGGAATCGATACCCGCCAGCACACCGGCTTCAAAACGCCCGCTGCTAAACAGGGCTTCCATGTCGCGGCAGATTTCTTCCCAGGCCTGGTGCCCTACTTTTGCATTCACGCCGCGATCGGCAACAATCTCGACGTCGCGCTCGGCGAGTAATAAATAAATCAGCACGCCATTATTGAGCTCGGTATCCCAGACGCGCAGGTGTGAGAAAACTTCCAGGGCGCGTTCGCGTGCGGATTGGTTTTGCAGCAAGGGCAGAATATCCAGCCCGGCCTCGACGGCGAAACGAATCTCGCCGCGATGCGATATTTCAGCCTGCCGGATAGCGGCTTCTATGTTCTGCAGGGTCTCCGCCGGAAAGGCGCGGCGCACTTGCCACTGTTCGCTGCATAGATGTCTAAGCCAACGCCTTATCATTGATTTACCATCTCCCGGACGCCCCGCCACCGCCAAAACCGCCGCCCCCGCCGCTAAATCCTCCTCCACCCAGACCGCCGCCTCGCCCAAATCCGCCGCCGTAATATCCGCCTCTGCCCAGGCCGCCCGGGCCTATGCCGCTAAACAGGCTAAACAGCACGGCGAGGATGCCGATGACCAGCGCGATGAATAATGAGCCTGCGAACAACCAGATAATCCCCGATGCAATTGCGCCGGTCGCAAGACTGGCGGGGAAACGGCCAATCATGCCACGTAATAGCGGCGCGACGATAAAGGCCAATAGAAAGGCCAGGGGCAGCAATTGGCCGATGGAGGCGCTGCCTGCGGATTCACTTGTTGATGGCCGTACAGAGGGTGCCGGTAAAAGCTCGCCATTGACGACGTTTATCATGGCCTGCACGCCGGCCTGGATGCCGCCAAAAAAATCATTCCGTTTGAAATACGGTGTGATGATCTCGGCGATAATGCGTTTCGCCGTCGCATCGTTGAGCGCGCCTTCCAGGCCGTAGCCGACCTCGATGCGCAAGGCGCGGTCATTTTTGGCGATCAGCAATAGCGCGCCATCGTCTATGCCCTTGCGCCCCAGCTTCCATTGCTCGGCAACGCGCAAGGCATATTGCTCGACGGTCTCGGGTTGGGTCGTGGGCACCAATAACACGGCAATTTGACTGCCCTTCTGAGACTCGAAGGCCCGCAAATTTTGTTCGAGGCTGGCCTGCTGTTGCGCCGACAGGGTGCCGGTCAGGTCGGTGACGCGCGCGCTGAGCGGCGGCACCGCGACCTGGGCAAAGGCACCTGTCGAAAAGAGCAGCGCGAGCAGCAGTGCAAACGTAATCCAAGCCCTACCGCCTTTATGCATCGAATCCTGCCTCATCTGTCCGGAGTGGAACGCTCCTCCTGAGCGATGTCCTCAAGCATCACTGCTTTGCAGGCTCGGGGGCAGAGAAATCCACCGCCGGCGGACGTTTGATTACCTGTTCGTTTTCCACGGTAAAAGTCGGTTTGGTCTTAAAGCCAAATAGCTTTGCCGTAAGATTAGTCGGGAAGGAGCGCACCGTCACGTTGAACTC
>JBDSTW010000171.1:0-3611 GCA_039928055.1 Gammaproteobacteria bacterium
ACGCTACGCCAGCGCATGGCGGGCACCGGCGTCGATGTCGTGCGCCAGGGCGACAACATCACCCTGAATATGCCGAGCGCCATCACCTTCGATTTCGATCGTTCCGAAATCAAGCCGGAGTTCCAGCAGGTGCTCGGCAACGTCGCCCGTACCCTCACCGAGTTCGACCAGACCATCATCGAGGTCGCCGGCCACACGGACAGCGTGGGCACGGATTCCTACAATCAGGCCTTGTCCGAGCGCCGCGCTAGTGCGGTAGCGGGCTTCCTCGGCTCCCGCGGCGTCATGCAGCAGCGCATGATCGTCGTCGGCGCCGGCGAGAGTCGCCCGGTGGCCAGCAACGACACCGAAGCCGGCCGCGCGCAGAACCGCCGCGTCGAGATTACCCTGGTGCCAGTGCGCTCTTAAAGTACCGACAAACCTCGCCTTTGCTCCAGCAAACGCGCTCGCTTCAAGCTTGAAGCGAGCGCGCTTCCGTTGCGCATTGACCTTCTCAACGGCATTGCCCCTCTGATACCTCCACAGGTATTGTCTACCTTCAGCCTACCTTCATAAAGTGTCCACGAAACCCGGGGCGGCTCAGCTAAACACTCGCCCATCCAACTTTGCACCTGTCACGGAGTTTCGTAACTTTGTGAATCAGCGCTAATTATCTATTATCAAAGCCGTTACTGCTAATACCGGTTATTATAGGCAAGTACGGGATTGGCGTAGGCCGCTGCTTCACGCTCATCTCAAGATGATGCGGGGATTTAACAGGATAAGCAGATGAATGCGGATGAGCGATTGAGCCTTTACTCAATGGTGTTTGAATATGCCGGTGATGCCATCATGATCACCGATACCGAAAATAATATTATCTCCGTCAATCCGGCTTTTACCAAGATCACGGGCTATAGTGCGGAAGAGATCATCGGCAAGAATCCCAGGATTTTGAGCTCCGGCCAGCAGAGTCCCGAATTTTATAAAGAACTATTCGACAGTCTAAAAGTGTGTGGCCAATGGCAAGGCGAGATTTGGGATCGACGCAAGGACGGCGCGCGGTACGCTGAGTGGCTGACCATCAGCACGGTGCGTGATAGTCAGGGTCAAATAAGCCATCACATCGCAATATTTTCCGATATTACCCGGCACAAGCTGAAGGCGGAGCGCAACGAATACCTTGCCCATCACGATGCCCTGACGGGCTTGGGCAACCGCCTGCTGCTGGAAGACCGTATCAAAGGCGCACTGCTACAGGCCCGGCGCGACCATAAATTAGCCACTGTAATGTATCTCGATATCGATCGCTTCAAACACATCAACGACAGCTTGGGTCATGATGTCGGTGATGTGTTATTGCGGGAAGTTGCAGAACGCCTTTCTGCCTGCGTGCGCGGCGTGGATTCGATACTGCGCCTGGGCGGAGATGAGTTTGTGGTAATTCAAAATATTCGAGAAGAAATCGATGCCGAGCGGATCGCAAGCAAAATCATCGCTGCCCTGGCCAAGCCTTTCATGATCAAAAAGCATCGGCTTTATATCACTTGCAGCATCGGTATTTGCGTGACTGCAAGCGACGAAGCTGAGCCTCAGTATCTGGTTAATAATGCGGATCGGGCTATGTATCATGCCAAGCATTTGGGCGGCAATTGTTACCAAAATGTCACGCTGCTACGCAGCCCGGCGGGCGGGAAGATGGCCTAAAATCAGCACAGGAGCTCACATGCATCATGGATAATGCACACCCCTCTCGCCCCCGTTCCCGCTACCCTACCGACCCTGCGCGCTTCAAAAAATGGGCACAGGGCTACGGGGTCATCCGCCATACCGAAGCCACGCAAAAGTGGGTTGGCACCCTGTTGGATAAGCTGGCCCAGCAGGGCGTGGGCGGCGACCGCATTAACCCCCTCGAATTGTTAATAGCCGCCGACCGCTTAACCAATGCCGCCCTGTGGCTAGTCGTGCACATGACCTATGCGCGCCGCGTGCGGCTGGACGGCAAGCCGCTGCTGCAAGATGAGTTCAAGCCCGATCCGCAGGGCCACACCGGCGGCTCGCTCAACATGGTGCCGGCCTATGTCGGCTATATGCTCGCCAATGCGCTGAGCGGCATCACGCGCAGTTGGATCATGGGCCAGGGCCACACCGTAGCGGCCATCGACAGCGTTAATTTATTGCTGGATAACATGCGCCCCGAACACGCCGAACGTTACGACCTGAGCGAGCCGGGCCTGACGCGTTATGTCAACGATTTTTATTCCTATAAACTAAATGATACCGGCAATCAGGACTCGCCGCTCGGCAGCCACGTAAACATCAACACCGCCGGCGGCGTGCTGGAAGGCGGCTATCTGGGATTTGCCGAGCTACAGTATGTGCACATGCCCTTGCCTAACGAACGGCTGGTGGCCTTCCTTTCCGATGGCGCCTGGGAGGAACAGCGCGGCTCGGATTGGGCGCCGCATTGGTGGCGTGCCGAGGATTCCGGCTTGGTCGTGCCGATACTCATTAATAATGGGCGGCGTATCGATCAACGCGTGATGATCGCGCAGGAGGGCAGCCTGCGCAGCTTCGAGCAGCACCAGAAGGTGCACCACTTCGATCCCATTGTCTTCGACGGCCGTGACCCGGCGGCTTTTGCCTGCATGATCATCGAAGGCGAATACCTGTTGAGCGAACGTGCGCAAAAAATCCAGGCCGGGTCGGATAGTTATCCTGCGCGCATGCCTTATGGCATCGCCGTGACGGAAAAGGGCGCGGGGTTTTACGGCGCGGGCACTAATGACGCGCACAATCTGCCCTTGGGCGGCAATCCGCACCACGATGCAGTGGCGGCGCGCCGCTTCAACGACAGCGCCAAGACCTTGTACGTGCCCGCCGACGCGCTGGCCGCGGCGCGTGCCCTACTGCAAAGCCATCCCGGTAGCGGGCGGGTGCGCGAGCGCGAGCACTCTATCGCCAATCGCGACGTGCAGATCAAACACTTTCCAAATTTAACGCCACGCCCCATCACGCCGCTCTCGCCCGCGAATGTAACGCACCGCTACTCGCCCATGGAGGCGATAGACACCGCCTTTCTCGCTTACGTGCAGGCCAACCCCGAGCTGCGCCCGCGCGTAGGCAATCCCGACGAGATGCGTTCCAACCGCATGGATGCCACGCTGGATTTTCTGAAACACCGCGTCACCCAGGTCGAGCCGGGGATAGCCGAGTCTATCCTGGGCGCCGTTATCACGGCATTGAATGAAGAAGCGATCGTGTCGGCCTGCCTGGGTAATAAGGGCGGCATCAATCTGTGCGTCACCTACGAGGCCTTTGCGCCTAAAATGCTCGGCGCCGTACGCCAAGAGATTATCTGGACCGACCACCTGCATGCGCGCGGGCGCGCCGCGGGCTGGTTATCCGTGCCGCTGCTCCTCACCTCGCACACCTACGAGAACGGTAAAAACGAGCGCTCGCATCAAGACCCTGCGATGTGCGAGGCCTTGCTGGGCGAACCTTCCGATATTTCGCGCGTGCTGTTTCCGGCGGATTACAACACGGCGCTACTGAGCCTGGATGCCTGCTACCGCACCCACGGCAGGATCTTCACCTTGGTCGTGCCGAAGAGCGCGGTCGCGAATCTGTTC
>JBDSTW010000172.1:0-5882 GCA_039928055.1 Gammaproteobacteria bacterium
GTCACGGATGTCTATGTGGGAACATGCCGGATTGCTAGGGCAGATCCGGCGCGTGATTAATCGGCACAGTATTGTAACCCAAACCTTGGGCCAGCTTCCCGGTCAATGTATTGCCAACCATACCCATGTCGCTGACAGGTACCAAGCCGGATAGCTGAGTAATCTTCATTTCAGGATAACCGCAGGGATTGATGAGATGGAAGGGCTCCAAATTCATCGCCACATTCAGGCTGAGACCGTGATAGCAGCGGCCATGGCGTACCCGTAAACCTATGGCGGCGATCTTGGCGCCATCGACATACACGCCGGGGGCCTCGCGGCGTGTCGCGCCGGTAATTCCATAAGTGGCCAATAAAGAAATAACGGCCTGCTGCAAAGTATCGACGAGTTGCCGCACGCCCCAGCCGCGGCGTTGCAGATCGAGCAACACATAGGCGACGATTTGCCCCGGCCCGTGATAGGTCACTTGTCCGCCGCGATCGGCTTGAATGACCGGGATGTCGCCGGGAAGCTTCAGGTGTTCTGGCTTGCTGTTATAGCCGAGCGTAAATACGGGTGTGTGTTCAAGCAACCACAGTTCGTCGGCAGTGGTCTCGGTGCGCGCAACCGTGAAGGCCTGCATGGCCTCCCAGACGGATGGGTAATCGCGCAGTCCGAGCGAGCGGATGGTGAGGTCGGCGTTATTAATCACGATAATCTAATAAACAGAATTTAGTCAGCATAACCGCCTTTCCGCAACGCTTGTTAGTCCGCGCAGCGGGCAAACCAATGGTTGATCACCCTACCCTCAAGGGGGATACGCTCGCTTGATCCGAACCTACACGTCTATGCCAACGTTCGTGGTCGAGCGGCATGGGTACGCAGGCTACGCTTGTAATCCTGATACAGCGCGATCATGCGCGCCCACATCGGGCCGGGTTTGCCTGTGCCCACGGCTATATCGTCGAGCCTGGTCACGGGCAGGATTTCCTTGGTCGAACTGGTGAGCCAGACCTCGTCGGCGCTGCGCAGATCGGGTTCCATGATGATGTCTTCTCTGCAGGAAATATCGTGCGCGACGGCGAGTTCCAGGATTAAATCGCGCGTGATGCCGGGTAGTAACTTCGGGCCGGTGGGCGGGGTGATGAGGGTGTTGTTTTTGACGATAAACAAATTACTGGCGGCGCCTTCGGTGGCCTCGCCATTGCGGATCAGGATGGCCTCGGCGGCCCCGGCATCGAGGGCTTGCTGGCGCAGCAGGATATTGGGCAGCAGGGCTATGGCCTTGATCTGGCACCACTGCCAGCGTATGTCGTCGAGCGTGATGGCGGTGATGCCGGCATTGGCCAGATTCACGGCGGGCGCAGGCAAGGGGCTGCTCATTGCGAATACCGTCGCGGGCACGCCCTGGGGAAAGGAGTGGTCGCGCTTGGCGACGCCGCGTGTGAGCTGGAAATAAATATATTGGTCGGCATGGGCGGAGCTGGCATTGCGCTTTATAAGCTCGGTCAACAGCCGTTCCCACTCGGCATGCGTTAAGGGATTGGCGAGCCGTATACCCGCCAGACTTTGATCGAGGCGTTGCAGGTGATGCGGGAGACGGAATAATACGCCGCCATAAGCCGGAATGACTTCGTACACACCGTCGCCGAAGATAAATCCGCGATCGAGCACGGACACGAAGGCCTGGTCGAGCGGCAGGAATTTGCCGTTGAGGTATACGGTGGGTGAAGGTTCGGGCATGGTGTGGAAACTGTAATTGAGATTAAGTTAACCCCCCCTTTTTCAAAAGGGGGGAATTTTAATCAGGGCGTGATTTTAACAGATGTATCTTGGATCTGATTTACTGAAACCATAGCAGCACAGTATCGACCAGCCGCCGCCACCAACCACCCTGCTCTACATTTTGAAGGGCAACCAGCGGTTGTGTGATGATCGCCTTATCCCCCAGGTTGACCTTTACCATGCCGCGAGGCTCACCCTTTTTAATGGGCGCGGTAAGGGTCGAGTCGATCTCCATGGTGGCCTTGAGATTTTTATATTGGCCGCGCGGCACGGTGATGTATAAATCCTCGCTCACGCCCAGCGGCAGGGTTTGGGTCATGCCTTTCCACACACGCACCGTGGAAAGTACCGTCTTCGTGTCGTAGAGGCGGTGGGTCTCGAAGGTGCGGAAGCCGTAATTAAGCATCTCCAGGCTTTCCTTCGCGCGTACAGCCTCGCTCTTGGTGCCGAGCACCACGCTGATCAGGCGCATGTCGTCGCGCACTGCCGAGGCAGCCAGGCAGTAGCCGGCCGTCTCGGTGTGCCCGGTCTTTATGCCGTCGATGTTTTGATCGCGCCACAAAAGGCGATTGCGATTGTATTGCGTAATGCCGTTATAGCTGAATTCCTTCATGGAATAATATTTATAAAGCTCGGGGAAATCGTGAATGATGGCGCGACTCAACCGTGCCACATCGCGCGCGGTGACATAAAGGTCCGGGTCGGGCAGGCCGGTGCTGTTGGTGAAGTGGCTGTGATCCATACCCAATTCCTTGGCGTAGCTGTTCATGAGGGTGACAAAACCCTCTTCACTGCCGGCGACATGCTCGGCGAGCGCCACGCTCGCATCGTTGCCCGATTGGATAATCATGCCCTTGAGCAAGTCTTCCAAAGGAACCTGGGTATTGAGCTTGACGAAGCTGCGCGACCCCGAAGTGCGCCAAGCCTTCTCGCTGATCGGTACCCCATCGGTGAGCTTTACCTTGTCGGCGACGAGGGCCTTGAATACGACGTAGCCCGTCATCAACTTGGTCAGACTGGCCGGTTCCATACGCTCGTCGGCGTTGACCTGGGCGAGCGTTTCGCCGCTGAAAAAATCGATCAATATATAAGCCCGCGCGGTGATCGCGGGGGGTGAGGGCAACGGTTGCGAGCCCGCCTGTAAACTCTGCGCCGGGGCGACCACCGGCTTGGCCTGCGGCACCGCGGCGGGTTCGGCGTGGGCGCTAAAAAGCGTTACGGACAAGAGTGCGGCAGCTAAATAATGTAAATAATTCATAGGACGCAAGAAGACCTTTAGTTCGATGGTTTGCGACAAGTGTTTGAGGCTAATAGTTCAGTGGAGTAATTAGCGTAAATCGGAATTAATAAAGTACATTTTGAATAAACAGGGCGTGGTCGTGCACAAAGGTTTATGTGAAATGATCGCCCTTGCAACTTCGCGCTAGCATAGCAGCTTTTGGCTAATCAATAACAACAAGCGGCGTGCCTAAACCCAGGCGCGCGATGGTTTGAGTCAGCTTGTCGGCCTCAGCTACATCCTTCATGGGGCCGAGGCGCACGCGATAGATGGCGTTCTGATTCTGATAGCCCTCGACGATCTTTATACCGGCCGGGGCATTGTTCATCAGACGCACGCGCAGGCGTTCGGCATTCGCGCGGCTGAGGAAGGCGCCCAGTTGCAAATAGAGGCTGGGATTGCGGCCGCCGGCGATGGGCGCGGACGCTGCGGCCAGCACGGGCATATTATTCGCCGGGTTGCGCCGCACAGGCACATGTGCGGGACCGGGCTCGGCAAAGGGTGGGGGTGGTATTGACTCGACCACCAGGGCCTGAGGACCGCCACCGGCAATGACGGTCGCCATCGGCCGCACGTCCCGCGGGTCGATCGCGTGCACCTCGACGAGGCCGGTGCCGGTGGCGAGAATACCCAGCTTGCTCGCGGCTGCGTAGGATAAATCGATTACGCGGTTCTCATGAAACGGGCCGCGGTCGTTAACGCGCACGATCAGGGTGCGCCCGTTTTGCAAGTTGGTAACCCGGACGTACGTCGGCAGCGGCAAGCTTTTGTGCGCGGCGGTGATGCCGTAGAGATCGTAGGGTTCGCCGCTGGAGGTGCGGCGTCCGTGGAATTTGGTGCCGTACCAGGAGGCGATGCCGCGCTCCACATAGCCCGTGCTGCTGCGCAGGGTATGATAGACCTTGCCAAAGACCTCGTAGTTCGCTGGATTGCCGTAGCGCGCGACTGGCTCTACACGCGGCACCGGCTCGGGTATTGATGCGATATCGCGCGTGCCGTCGGGGGCGCCATCGCGACTCTCCGTGCCGGGAATGGAGATGCCGCCGCCCGGCGTGCGCGGGGCCGTGCCGCAGCCGGATAATATCGTAGCAGCAAGCAGCAAGCAGCAAGCAACAAGAAAAAATTTATTCTTTCCCGCCATGCCGTCTGGATAGTCGGCTAACGCGTTATAGTTTTTTCTTGTCACGGGTCACTTTATGGGCGGCATCATGCCGCGCATGTATCTCATTGCTGAGTTGATATACCGCCATCGCGTAGAGTTGGCTGTGATTGTAGCGCGTGATGGTGTAAAAATTTTGCAGGCCGACCCAATACTCCATGCCGGTCTCCGTCTCGAATTCCAGGAGCGCGCCGCGCTGATCGCCGCGCAAATTGCTCGCGTCGAAGCTGACACCTTGCTGCTTGAGGTTGCCCAGGCTCAGCTCGGGCTTGAGCCCGCCCAGCAAGGCCGTGTATTTATCGCCGCTGACCGTTGCGGGCAGGGCAACGGCCGCGCCGCGTTGCCAGCCATGTTTGCTGAAATAATGCGCCACGCTGCCGATCACATCGTTGATGTTGTTCAATAAATCGCGCTGTCCGTCATCGTCGAAATCCACGGCAAAGTTACGGTAACTGCTGGGTATGAACTGCGGGTAGCCCATGGCGCCGGCGTACGAGCCCTTGAGCGCCAGCGGATCCAGATGCTCCTCGCGCGCAAGCAGCAGATAGTGTTTCAGTTCGCTGCGGAAAAAATCGCCGCGCGGCGGATAGTCAAAGGCCAGCGTGGAGAGGGCATCGAGCACGTGGTAAGAGCCGGTATTTTGACCGTAGCGCGTTTCCACGCCGATGATGGCGACGATGATCTCGGGCGGCACGCCATAAATACGCTCGGCGCGCGCCAGCACATCGGCATGTTCGCTCCAGAAGTCCAGGCCGCCCTCGATGCTCTCGGGGGTTAGAAAAATGGGCCGGTATTCATACCAGGGCTTGCCTTCGGCAGGCCGCTTCATGGCCTCGATAATCTTGGGGCGCAGCGTGACCTGGTCGAACAGTGCCGTCAACTCCTGTTTTTTGAAGCCGTGTTCCTTCACCATCTCATCGATGAAATCGTGCAACTCCGGGCGGCTAAACGCCTGTGCCGCGCTGGTGAACAGGCAGGCCGCTACAAGGCCGGTCATTAATAGTCTGTTTTTCATAGGCTCCTAGCCAGGCAATCGGTTGCGGTGAGTTTGAATGGACATGAGGATACCGAAAGCGGCCATCAGTGTCACCAGTGAGGTTCCGCCGTAACTGATCAGCGGCAGGGGCACACCCACGACCGGCAGCAAGCCGGTGACCATGCCGATATTAACGAAGACGTACACAAAAAAGGTCAGGGTCAGGCTGCTGCCGAGCAGACGCGAGAAGGTGTCTTGTGCATTCAGGGCAATGTACAGGCCGCGCGCGACAATAAATAGATACAAGGCGAGCAGGACCAAGATCCCGATCAGGCCGAATTCCTCGCCGTATACGGCAAAAATAAAATCGGTGGTGCGTTCGGGCAGAAAGTCGAGATAGGATTGCGTGCCGTTCAGCCAGCCCTTGCCGTACATGCCGCCCGAGCCGATGGCGATGGTGGATTGAATGATGTGGTAACCCGCGCCGAGCGGGTCATTTTCCGGGTTGAAAAAGGTCAGCACGCGCTGGCGCTGATAATCGTGCAGGAAGTGCCAGAGCACCGGCGCCGCTACGGCGAACAGGATCAGGCAGGCGCTGATCAGCCGCGCACTCATGCCCGACAGCAGTAGTACGAACACACCGGCGCTGGCGATTAACAAGGCGGTGCCAAGGTCGGGCTGCTTGGCGATCAGGCCGACCGGAA
>JBDSTW010000173.1:0-2755 GCA_039928055.1 Gammaproteobacteria bacterium
GTGAGCGTGGACGCGCACATGTTGCAAGGCCAAAGTGCGGAACTCACGGCGCGCATGGATGAGTTGGAACAGCAGGCCCATGCGCTGGCCGGGCAGCCGTTCAATCTCGGCTCACCGCTGCAAATCCAGGAGATACTTTACGATAAGCTCGGCCTGCCGGTGCTGCAAAAGACACCGAAGGGCCAGCCGTCCACCGCGGAATCGGTATTGCAGGAACTCGCGCTGGACTACCCCTTGCCTAAGCTGATCCTGGAACACCGCGGCCTGAGCAAGCTGAAGTCTACCTATACCGATCGGCTGCCGGAGCAGATCAATACGGATACCGCGCGCGTGCACACCTGTTACCACCAGGCCGTGACGGCGACCGGGCGCCTGTCATCCAGCGATCCGAATCTGCAAAATATCCCGATCCGCTCGGCCGCCGGCAGGCGTATCCGCCAGGCCTTTGTCGCGGCGCCCGGGTATAAGATACTCGCTGCGGATTATTCGCAAATCGAGTTGCGCATCATGGCCCACCTGTCCGGCGACGCAAAGCTGTCGCGCGCCTTTGCCGAAGCCGACGATGTGCACAAGATTACCGCCGCCGAGGTGTTCGGGGTGAGCCCGGACCAGGTGACGCCGGAGCAGCGGCGTACCGCCAAGACGACCAATTTTGCGCTCATTTATGGCATGTCGTCGTTTGGCTTGGCGCGCCAGCTCGGTATAGACCGTTTGTCCGCGCAGGATTATGTCGCGCGCTACTTTGCGCGTTATCCGGGCGTGAAGACCTATATGGACGGCAGCCGTGCCAAGGCGCGCGAGCTGGGCTATGTCGAAACCATCCTGGGACGGCGGCTTTATGTGCCGCAGATCAATGATCGCAATGCACAACGGCGCCAATACGCCGAGCGCACGGCCATCAACGCCCCCTTGCAGGGCACGGCGGCGGATATCATCAAGCTGGCCATGGTGCGGGTGGACGCCTGGCTGCGCGAGAGCGGCATCGACACGCGCATGATCATGCAGGTGCATGATGAGCTGGTGTTCGAGGTTGCCGGAGACAGCGTGGACGTCGCCCAGGCGGCGATTCGCAGGTGCATGATCGAGGAGCCGATCATGTCCGTCCCCTTGGTGGTCGATATCGGGGTCGGCGACAATTGGGATGAGGCACATTAATTCCAGCCGCTGATGCGGCCGCGCAAAGCAAAGACGGGGGCGGAACTCCGCAGTTTGAAGGGCTTGGGCTGCGCTGCTTAAACCTTCACTTGATAACGGGTACGGGATTTGGTATTTTTCGCGTGAGTGCTTTGGTGATGTGGCTCGTTGGTGGTCTGAAATTATTATTTTTGATGATAATTTTTGGCACGTTTGAACTTATCAAAAGACGTCCTGTCTCATCCAGCAGAGCACAGTAACGCGCTCCCCGTTTTCCCCCAAAACGGGTAACCCTGCTTCCCCAAGCAGGGTTATTTTTTTAGCCCCGGTTCTTACCCCCCTTAGAATCGGGGTTTTTTTTGTCCGTGTCCGGGTCGAGTTGCAACCAGGCGGCCAGGCGCTGCCCGGCCGCCTCGATGCCCAGGGGGGTAAGCGCGGAAAACAGTTGCACGGTCGTAATTTCGCCCGGTTCCGCGTCTGGCGGAGGGCCGTATCTCTTCGCCAGGGCCTTGGCGGTGCTGGCCCGGCTGGCGCTCGCCGCGCCTTTGCTGAGCTTATCGGCCTTGGTCAGCAAGATATGCACCGGCATGCGCATGGCATGGCACCCGTCCAGCATTTGCGCATCCCCGGGCATGAGCGGGTGGCGGATGTCCATGACGAGTATCAGGCCTTGCAGAGAGGTGCGCAGTTGCAGGTATTGTTCCAACGTTTGCACCCAATGGCGGCGCATCTGCTCCGGCACTTTGGCATAGCCGTAGCCGGGCAGATCGACCAGGCGCCTGTTCGCATCCAGCGCAAAAAAGTTGATCTGCTGGGTACGCCCCGGGGTCTTGCTCACACGGGCCAGCGTATTAATGCCGGTAATGGCATTGATGGCGCGCGACTTCCCGGCATTGGAGCGCCCGGCGAAGGCGACCTCCAGCCCCGCATCGGACGGCGCCTGGCTCAGCTTGTGGGCTCCGGTCAGAAATTCGATGTGTTGAAACAAAGGATTCAAATCAGACGTGCCTCAGGGACAGTGACTGCCGTTGGGTATCGTTGTATTATGATGAGATGTTTAAGGATCACCTCGCTAACGCCCATCCATCGATTGTATCTTTGCGCATTTCTTAGAGAATCCATTGAGTAATCAGGTAAGACGTTCCACAGGTATGATCCTGCTGGAATTCATAGGATCGATGAATCTGGCCATCACCCTGCTGGTGATGGTGGCGATTGCCTCGGTAATTGGCACGGTGCTCAAACAGAACGAGGCCTATGAGAATTATATCATCAAGTTCGGCTCGTTCTGGTTTGAGGTGTACAAGGCGCTGGGCCTCTACGATGTCTACAGCGCCGGCTGGTTTTTGCTGATCCTCGGTTTCCTGCTCATCTCCACCAGTGTCTGCGTCTACCGCAACGGCCCCGGCATGTTGCGCGATATGCGCTCGTTTCGTGAGAATGCCGGCGAGAAATCCCTGCGCAGCCTGCCCAATAGCACGCAGTGGAGCATCGCCCGGGAAAGCGGCGCCGTGGCGGGCGCGGTCACCCGGCATCTGACATCGTACGGTTACCGTCTACGCACCAAACAGCACGCCGGGCACACCGTGCTGGCCGCCATGAAAGGCTCGGCCAACCGGCT
>JBDSTW010000174.1:0-3378 GCA_039928055.1 Gammaproteobacteria bacterium
GGCGATAAATCAGCCGCTGCTCCTCTTCACCGGGAAAACGTTCACGCACCATAAAGGGAAACTCGGTGCGGTACAGACCGATGCCTTCCACGTCGCTATTTTGCGAAATGCTGAGATCGGATAGCAACCCGGTATTGGCATACAAGGGCATGCGATACCCGTCCGGCGTCTCGGCCGGCAGGTCGCGCAGTTCGGCTAATCCTGCAGCCAGCGCGGCCTCTTCGCGCATCAATTGCATGAACTCACTGCGCACGACGGGCGGAGGCTCGATATGCACACGGCCCTGATAACCGTCCAGGATCAACTCACGCCCGTCGATCCGTCCCACGTTTAAATCGCTCGCCCCCATCACCGCAGGCACGCCCAATGTGCGCGCCAGGATGGCAACGTGCGATGAACTGGAGCCGCGCACCGAAACCACGCCGACCAGACGCCCGTGAGGGACCTCGGCGAGCATTGATGCGGTAATCTCTTCGCCGGCAATAATAGTCTGTACGGGGTATTGCCGGGGGTGCCGAGTATCGGTTTGCAGGTAGGCAAGCAGGCGCAGGCCCAAGTCGCGCACGTCGCTGGCACGCTCGCTAAGATAGGCATCGCCCATGGCCTCAAAGGCGCGCGTATGCTCATTGATCGTCTCGCGCAACGCGCCCTGCGCCCAATTCCCGGCCCGAATGCGCGCCAAGGTTTTGCCCACCAGACTCTTGCCGCTGAGCATTTGCAGATAGGCATCAAACAAGGCGACGTCTTCGCTGGGCAATGCCGCGGCGATGCGCGCCGACAGGGCTTGTATATCCGTGTACACCTTGGCTACGGCCTGTTGAAAGGCCTCGGCCTCGGCTTCGACATCGTCCACGTTGCGATCCGGAATGGCATTCAGATCGGCCGGCGGATAAATGGCAACCGCCGTACCCATGGCAATGCCCTGCGAGCCGGGTAGACCTTGGATATAGCGCACCGTACGCCGCCGTTCGCCATGCAGCCCGCTGATGCCGCCGCTCGCTTCGGCATGGGCGATCGCGCCCGCCAACTGAGCGGCTATGGTCACCAATAAGGTGACTTCCCCTTCGTCGAATTTACGCCGCGAGCGCTGGCGCACCACCAAAACACCCAGCACCTTGCGATGATGGATAATCGGCACGCCCAGAAAGGCGTGATAGCGTTCTTCGCCGGTCTCGGCGACAAACTGATAGCGCGGGTGATCGGGTGCATTGTCCAGGTTGATCGGCTCGGCGCGCTCACAGACCAGACTGACCAGGCCTTCATTAATGCCGAGCCGCACCGTGCCGATAGCCTCAGGGTTCAGGCCATCGGTTGCCATCAGGACATGTTGCTGTTGCAAGAAATTCGTGAGGTATACCGAACAGACATCTGCCGCCATGGCCTGCTTGACGCGCCACACGATTATTTTGAGGGCCTGCTCAAGGTCCTGAGCGGCATTGACTTCCTGTACGATACGCCGCAATACCTCGAGCATGTTTACTCTCTAGCTTGTCTTAGCGGATTGCGGATTGATGTGATCGGCGGGCGCTTCGGGCGAAATTCCCGTAAGCAACGGGGCCAACTCGCGCAAGGCCTGTTCGTAAACCTCGCGCTTGAAGGCCACAACCTCTTGCAGAGGCGCCCAGTAATCCACCCAGCGCCAGCGGTCGAACTCCGGTTTGGCGCTTAAATTCAGCCGCACCGATTTTTCACTGGCCACCAGGCGCAGCAAAAACCAGACCTGCTTCTGGCCGATATAAAGTGGATTTTGATGGTGACGGATGAGATTTTGCGGAAGTTGATAACGCAACCAGTCGCGCGTGTTGCCGATGATGCGTACATCGCCTGGCAGGAGGCCGATCTCCTCCTTCATCTCGCGGTACATGGCCTGCTCCGGCGTCTCGTGCGCGGCCATGCCACCTTGCGGAAATTGCCAGGCCTTCTGGCCGATGCGGCGTGCCCACAGCACCTTTCCGTGCTGGTTGCTCAGGATGATGCCGACATTAGGTCTGTAGCCATCTGAATGAATCACGTGCACCGGCTCAGAATGGTTGAATTAGCTGCATTGTTCCATAAAGATCAAATTTAGCAAACGGTCTTTGATAATTATTTTTATGGGTGAGAGGGAAGGATGGCGATTTCACACGCGGGGCAAGCCTTGTAGAATGCGTCTAAACTTTTTACGCTAGCTCAACGGGCAAAGCGGCGCCACTGACAACCACGGAGAACGATGTGAGCCTGGCAATCTTTGATTTGGATAACACCTTACTGGGCGGTGACAGCGATTATCTGTGGGGCTTGTTCCTGATCGAGCACGGCATCGTCGAGCGCGGCCTGTACGAACGTGAGAATCAGCGCTTCTATGATGAGTATCGCGCCGGCACCCTCGACATTTATGCATTCCTTGAGTTCCAACTGCGCCCCTTGGCTGCGCATGACATGGCGACTCTTTACGAGTGGCGCAGGCAATTCCTGCGCGAGCAGATCCACCCGATCATATTGCCCAAGGCACGCGAGCTCGTGCAAAGGCATCGGGCGCAAGGCGATGAGTTGCTGATTATTACCGCCACCAACAGCTTTATCACAGAGCCGATTGCCGAAGAATTCGGTGTGCCCGAACTGCTCGCCTCGGAGCCGGAGATACGTGACGGACGCTACACGGGTCGTGTCGAGGGGGTGCCGTGTTTCCGCGAGGGGAAGGTTACGCGGCTAGAGGCCTGGTTAAACGGACGGGGCGTTGATCTGGAGGATAGCTGGTTTTATAGCGACTCGCACAACGACTTGCCGCTGCTCCAGCGGGTCGATCATCCCGTGGCCGTGGACGCCGATGCCACGCTGCTTGCCCATGCCCGGCAACAAGGCTGGCCCAGCATAAGTCTGCGCTAAGCAGGTAGCGTGCGCTGTGCGCACGGAACACGCCACCTTGCTCATAACCATGTCGGATCCGTGGAATTTATCCTGAGCGGAGTCGAAGGGCTTGATCCGACCTACTGTAGCGTGCGCTGTGCGCACAGCGCGCGCTACATTTATTAACCCTTACGTGTGCGCGGCAAACTTCTCGCGCAAGGTCTTCGCCGCCGCCACCATATTGCGCAAGGCGATCTCGACCTCCGGCCAATCACGCGTCTTCAACCCGCAGTCCGGATTGATCCATAAACGTTCCGGAGGCACCACGGCCGCCGCCTTCTCCATCAGGCGCACCATCTCATCTTTGGTCGGTACGCGCGGTGAATGGATGTCGTAGACACCCGGCCCGATTTCATTCGGATAGGCATAGTCGACAAAGGCGTCGAGCAGTTCCATATCGGAGCGCGAGGTTTCAATGGTGATCACGTCGGCGTCGAGCGCCGCGATTGAATCGATAATGTCGTTGAACTCGGCATAACACATGTGCGTGTG
>JBDSTW010000175.1:0-9008 GCA_039928055.1 Gammaproteobacteria bacterium
GTGCCGGCATCGCTGATCAGGGCAATCGCTGCCCCGGCCAACAGGCGCTCCACGAGCAGGGCAGAGGCCTCGCGTTCGTTATGCTCGTGCAGGGCGACACAGCGTGTTTTGATGCCAAAGTGGCGCAGCAGTGGGGCGCTATGGCGCGTGTCTTCGGCGGCGATTAAATCCACCGCCGACAGCACGCTCATCGCGCGCGGACTCATATCCTCGAGATTACCGATGGGCGTGGCAACGACATACAAGGTGCTCTTATCGATTGACACATCGCGCTCCCGCTAAGATACTGGAAACCTGAAAAAGCTTGTTTTGTTATTGCTACGCTTTACGGCAGGAACCTCTGATTAAAAAATATTTCTTAGCATAAGCCTTTTTGACGGGGCTTTATGAAGCGCTGCAAATAGGTAGGATATTGCTGTCTCACGGAACGATACTTGGACTTATTATGCCCTCATTAAGCTTGGTCTCAAATAAAGCTGTGTGCCTGACTTTCTCCACGCGATTACTGCTGGCCCTGTTCGTGGTGCTGAGTGTGGCGGCCTGTAACGTTATTCAGCCCAGCCGCCCTGCGCCTGCCACCACACGTCCCGCCGCCCAATCTCAGGCGGAGCAACTGGAGGCGCAAGGCGATTATGTCAGTGCAGCGGAGGCTTACTTGCGCCTGGCCGATGCCGCTCGTCCCCCGCAACGCCAGGGCTACCAGTTAAGCGCCGCCTCCGCGTCCTTGCGGGCCGGTGATATTGTGCAGGCACGACGCATCATTGCCGAGATCGATGCCGGGAGCCTTGATGCGAATCAACGCGCCAGGATGCAACTTTTGGATGCCGAGATCGCCTTGTCGGAGGGGAATCCGCAGCAAGCGCTGGAGGCCCTGGATAGTCTCACGCAAGCCAAGCTCGCGCCCAACTTGCAGGCGCAGGCTCATCTATTGCGCGCCGAGGCCTACGTATTGCTCAACGATCACCTGGCCAGCGCGCGCGAACGCGTCCTGCTCGACCCCCTGCTGAGCGATCCCGTGGCCGTGCGCGATAACCAAAACGCCATTGTGCAGTCGCTCGCGATGTTGCCCGACCCGGTATTGCAGCAAGCCGGAGGACGCCCGCCCGAGGTGTTGAGCGGCTGGGTTGATCTGATACTGATAGCCCGACTTTCGGCCCAGGATCCGGCTCAGTTTGACCAGCGCATCGTTGATTGGCAGCAACGTTACCGGCAGCATCCGGCATCCGCCGAGTTAATTGCCGCGCTGCTGACGCTGGGCCGCGGTACGCCGCAAGGCGCGGCTCCGCTCTCGCAGGCAGGCGGCGCACCGATAAACTATCCGCAGCGCATCGCCTTGCTGTTGCCGATGTCCGGCAGCTTTGCAAGCGTGGGGACCGCACTTAGCGAGGCGATTCTCGCTGCGGCCAACGCACAGCAGGCGGGCAATGCCAAGCCTGATATCCGCGTGTACGATGTTGCCGCCGGCACGGCAGACGCCGAGGCGGCCAAGGTCTTGCAGGTTTATCAGCAAGCCGTGCAGGAAGGCGCCGAGTTCGTGGTGGGACCCTTGCAAAAAAACGCCGTCAAGGCTCTGTTCACGCTGGGGCCGCTGCCGGTGCCTACCCTGGCGCTAAATTATAATCAAGAGGCCGGTGGCGCACCGTTCAATCTCTACCAATTCGGGCTCGCGCCCGAGGACGAGGCACGCCAGGTCGCGGAACGCGCCTGGCGCGATGGCCACCGAAGCGCCCTGGTGCTTGTGCCGCAGGGCGACCGCGGCGCACGCGTGCTCGCCGCGTTTAGCGATCACCTTGCGCAGCTAGGCGGCACGGTGGCGGATTCTCAAACATACGCGCCTAAGGAAGTCGATTTTTCCGGCCCGGTGCGCAACTTGCTTCGATACAGCGACGGCGGTGAGGTCAATAATAAAAAGGTAAAACCGCACCGTCGCCAGGATGCCGATTTTATCTTTATATTGGCCGCACCGAGCCAGGGGCGCAGCATCCGCCCGATGCTGCAATTCTTTTATGCCACGGGGCTTCCGGTCTATGCGACCTCCGATGTCTACGCGGGCAAGCCGAATCGCGCGCTCGATCAGGACTTGAATGGCGTCATGTTTGTCGACATGCCCTGGGTGCTGTCGGAGAACACCCCGCAGCAGGGCGTGCGCCAAACCTTGGCGAGTCAGCGTCCGGAGTCGTTTAATAAATTTCAACGCCTTTACGCGATGGGCGTGGATGCCTACAACTTAATCCCGCAGCTAACCCGGCTGCATACATCGCCCGGCGAACGCTTCGAAGGGGAGACCGGCAGCCTGAGCCTGGACGAGCAAAACCGTGTGCACCGCGAGCTGACCTGGGCGCGTTTCGAAGGCGGGGGTGCGCGCGTACTCGATGCGGCTAGTGTCCCGCCGCCTCAGTAACATGCATTGAATAATGACCGCCACGACTCAGGCGTCGATCCCGCGCGGGCAGCAGGCAGAAGACCTGGCCTGCCGTTATCTGCAAACCCAAGGCCTGCGCCTGGTGGAACGCAACTACCGTTGCGCGCACGGCGAGATTGATCTGATTATGCAGCACGGACAGAGTATTATCTTTGTGGAAGTCCGCTACCGGCGCAGCCTGCGGTTTGGCGGCGGCATGGAAAGCGTCGATCAGCACAAGCAAGCCAAGCTCATCGCGACCGCCTTGCATTATCTGCAACGCGACAAGCGCGCTGCACGCCAGCCCAGCCGCTTCGATGTTGTGGCCATCTCGCCGGGTTTGGAGCAGGATCAGGTGCAATGGATAAAAGACGCTTTCCAGGCATGAACCGTGGCGGATAGTAAATTTTTCTAATTAGCTGCAAATTTACTAGGGACCGCGTGCCGTTATTATGGATCTGCTTAAACGCATCGGACACAATTTCCAGGCCAGCATACAGCTCAAACAGCAGTGCGCAGACGGCCTTGCGCCGGCGATCGCGCAGGCCGGCGAAATCCTGATGCAGTGTTTTTTGCAGGGGCACAAAGTCTTGGCGTGCGGAAACGGGGGCTCGGCGGGTGATGCCCAGCACTTTTCCTCGAAGATGTTGAATCGCTATGAACGTGAGCGGCCGGGCTTGCCCGCCATCGCCTTGACGACGGACAGCTCAACGCTGACCTCAATCGCCAACGATTACCAGTTCGCCGATGTATTTGCCAAGCAGATCAGGGCCTTGGGCCAAGCAGGTGATACACTGCTGGCTATCACCACGAGCGGAAATTCAGCCAATATTATCAATGCCATCGACGCGGCACACGAGCGCGAGATGCGTGTTGTTGCCTTGACCGGCCGCGCGGGTGGTGAAGTCGCCACGCTGCTGGAAAAGCAGGATGCCGAAATACGCGTGCCCGACCTGTCCACGGCACGCATTCAGGAGGTCCACTTGCTGGTTATTCATTGCCTGTGCGACCTCATCGATTATCAACTGTTAGGAAAGGAGGTTTAACTCAAGATGAAACGCAATATTGCCGTACTCAGTTTTACCCTGATCACCATCGGCTCGTTGCCTGGCTGCGTACCCTTGCTGGTCACCGGCGCCGCTACGGGCGTTGCCATGGTCCACGATCAGCGCTCGGCTGGTGCCGTTATCGACGACCAGGGGATCGAGATTAAGGCCGCTGCATTGCTAAGGGGCGATGAGCAACTGCGTGGTGAGGCCCATCTCAATGTCACCAGCTACAACGGCATTGTGTTAGTGACCGGTGAAGCTCCCACCGCGGATCTGCGCGACCGCGTCACCGACATAGTGCGCAATATCGATAAAGTAAGAACAGTGCACAACGAGGTTATTATCGCAGCGCCGAGTTCATTGATGGCGCGCAGCAGCGATACGCTGTTAACGGGCAAGGTCAAGGCCCGCTTGCTGGGCACCAGGGGTTTTGATTCCACCCGCGTCAAGGTCGTCAGCTCGGGCGGCGTGGTGTATTTGATGGGATTGGTAACCCACAATGAAGACGAGATCGCAACCGAGATGGCGCGTACCACCGACGGCGTGCAGCGCGTGGTGAAGATATTTGAATATGTTTAAACACCAGTGACAAGTAGCAAGTAGCAAGAAATAATCTTGTCACTTGTCCCTGTAGTCAAGTTACCAGTTTGAGTTTGGGCTTGCTCGGTTTGTCTGCCGCAGGCGTGGCGGGGCCGCCGCCTTCGGATTCATTAAACACCATGCCCTGGCCATTTTCGCGCGCATAAATTGCCAGCACGGCGGATATCGGAACGCTGACGGTCATGGCGGTACCGCCAAAGCGCGCGCTGAATTCAATGCGCTCATTGCCGAGTTCCAGATTGTGCACGGCGGAAGGGCTGATGTTTAGAATAATTTTTCCGTTTTGCACATACTGCGCGGGTATCTCGACGCCGGACACCAGGGCGTTTACCAACAGGTGCGGCGCCAAGCCGTTATCGAGTATCCACTCGTGGATGGCGCGGATCAGATAAGGACGACTCGAGGTCATCTCCATACTGGTTGGCGGACTGCTAATTTCGGCTCTCCCTCGAATGAATCCGGGCGCTAGTCGCGCATCTCGCGTTCCGTCTCGGTCAGGCTGGCCCGAAACCCGTCGCGGGCAAACAGGCGTTCCGCATATTTATGCACGGCCTTGGCCTGCGGCGGCAATTCGATACCCACATGCGGCAGCCGCCATAAGATCGGCGCGATGCTGCAATCCACCAGCGAAAACTCATCGCTCATAAAAAATGTTTTTTGCCCAAACAAGGGCGCGCTGGCCGTGAGGCTCTCGCGCAAGACCTTGCGCTTCCGGTTGGCCTCGGCGTTGTCTTTACTGGCGTGAATCGCCTCCAGTGAATTATACCAATCCTCTTCGATACGATACATCATAAGCCTGGCGCGCGCGCGCGCCACGGGGTCCACCGGCATCCCCGGGGGGTGGGGGAAACGTTCGTCGAGATACTCCATGATAATCTGCGAGTTATAGACGACGAGGTCGCGATCGACGAGCGTGGGCAGGGTATGGTATGGATTTAGATCGATCAGGTCCTCGGGAAAATTGTCCGGATCGACACTGAGTATATCCGCCGTAATATTTTTCTCGCCGAGCACAATGCGTGCGCGGTGGCTAAAGGGGCAAGCGCTCCCTGAGTACAAAGTCATGACCGATCTTCTGTTGACGACTATCGACATATTTAAGTATCTCCGCTGGTTACGATCTTGTCAGGGTTATTCCATGTGTAACCGATGGTTGCAAGGCGTATCGTCAATCTGAACCGATTGCGCATATCCGCGCGGCTGATATGCTGGCTGCCCGGGAAGAATTTTTACGTTAAAAAACAATGCGCAACGCCCTATGGACAGCAAAAGTCATGCGTTTAAGTATAGCGCATAAGGACGAGGCGTGCCGTACGCGTGATGAATTTGCCGAGTCGGGATTGCACGCTTGACAGAATTCTCGCACTTCGCTTAGCATTGCATGCTTTCCGCCGAGCGGGTGTGCGACTGCGGGTGATAGTAACGAAAATCAGTGGTTAAGTCAGAGTTTCCTTAGGTATAAAGTGCATCCGTGCCGAAGAAATTAAAATTTGTATAAATATTAACGACGCTTACAGCGGCACCAAAGACGCTCATAGCGGCACCTTAAAATTAGCGATGTTGTTTACCAAATAACCTAGCCTTTAATAAATAAAGCCTCTGAGAAGTGGTCCGCTATCGACTTTATAGTTGAAGTTTGCGGGCTGGATGGGGAATTCATTAGTGGTGTGGGCGGGATTGTTAAGAGGATAGGTCTTGCAGAATATGAGCTACTTGTCACGACACTGGTTGTTGGTATCCTCCGCTTTGATCATCTTTACTCTGCTGACCTGGGGCATCTGGGCGACGGCCGCCGAGGATGTTAAGGGCAAGCCTGTGGTTCCGCCGGAAGGTACTTACGACGGCAAGGACGTAGAGCAGCCCATCGAATTTCCCCACGATGTGCACACCAAGGTTAATAAGATCAACTGCCTGTACTGCCACACTTATGCGCGGCGCAGTAAAGTTGCCGGCATTCCGCCCACCGGCAAATGCATGGGTTGCCATCTCCATATCGCCACCGACAAGCCGCGCATTCAACAGCTCACCAAATATTGGGAGAAGCGCCAACCGATTCCCTGGAAGAAGGTGCACGACCTGCCCGACTTCGTGCATTTTACCCACGAGAAGCACCTGAAGAGATTTATCTTCGATAAGCCTGAGATCGCCCAAAATCTTTCCGTAGATACTGTCGCCCCGGTGTGCGCCTATTGTCATGGCGATCTGCGCAACATGACTGTCGCACGCAAAGTGAAGCCGCTGACTATGGGCTGGTGTGTATCCTGTCATCAGGCCAATGAAGGTCCCAGCGATTGCTGGAAATGTCATAAGTAACCGATAAAACCGGCGCCACAACTGATTCACGAAGCGGGTGATTTGCTATGCGTAGTAACAACATAAATCGTAGAGATTTTCTCAAAATAGTGGGCTGGGGCGCCACCGGGACGGCCTTGGCCGCCTGCGATCTTCCTTCTACCGTGACGCTGGAAGAAGGCAAAGAAACGGTTGTTTCCTATCTGTCACCGGAAGAATATAACGTCCCCGGTGTCGGGGTCTGGTATGCCTCCGCGTGCACGCAATGCGCGGCCGCATGCGGCATCCAGGGGCGCGTGTTCGAAGGGCGCGCCTTGAAGCTGGAGGGCAACCCGGATTCCCCGCTCAATCACGGCAAGCTGTGCCAGATGGGACAGGCCGGTATCCAGGTTCACTACAATCCTGATCGCCTGACCCGCCCGCTGTTGCGAAAAGACGGCAAGCTCACCGAGATTAGTTGGGACGAGGCCTATAAAATACTCGAGCAAAAGGCTGGCCCTGCCTCCAATCTGAGCGGCGACCGCTTTGCCTGGGTGACGGGTACGGTCAGCGGGCATCAAGCGGTGCTGATTGCCGCTCACCTGGAAAGCCTTGGGTCAACCAATCATTATACTCATGAGATTATTTCCCCCACGGTCGGGCAGGCCGTGAATCGGGACATGCTCGGCGATGCCATGCCGCGTCTGGCCCTTGATAAGGCCAGGCTGATCCTGTCCTTCGGCGCCGATTTCCTGGGCACCTGGATTTCACCGCTGCACTTTTCCACCGAATACGCCAAATTCCGCGCCGCGCCGCGCGGTGTGCTGGTACAGGTTGAGCCCAAGATGACCTTAACCGGCGCGAACGCCGACCTCTGGGTCGCCGTGCGTCCGGGCACGGAAGGCGTGCTGGCCTTGGGCCTGGCCCATCTGCTGCTGGCCCAGGGCGGTAATGCCGCTAATATTCCCGAGGCCACCCAGGCGCTGATTACAAGTCACGATCTGGCCAAGGTCTCTGCCATCACCGGTATCGCCGGCGAGCGCATCGAGCGCATCGCCGCGCTGTTAAAACAACACTCGCCGAGTTTAGTCCTGGCCGGCGCGCCGGTAGAGGGGCATGCGCACGGCTATCAGGCCGTCGCTGCGGTGCAGTTGCTCAACGTGATCCTGGGGAATATCGGCCAAACCATTATGCCCAGCGGCGAACTCCCCTTCCCGCAAATGGCCGCTGTCACGGGTAATACGCGCAACCTGCTCACCTTTGCCGAGGCGGCGCAGAACAAGGCTATCGACGTCGCGTTTTTTTACGGCGCCAACCCCGTATATACCGCGCCCGCCTACCTGAAGCTGGGTGAGCAGCTACAGAATATTCCCTTTAAAGTGGCCTTTTCCCTATTCCCGGACGAAACCACGCTGGCCGCCGATCTCGTGTTGCCGATCTCATCGTCCATAGAAGATTGGGGCTCGCATGTCGCGGCTTATCAAGCGGAGCAGGCCGTCATCACGGTGCAGCAGCCGCTCATGGAGCGCCTGTACGGCGGAACCGTAGGCTTCGGTAACCTGATGCTGACCCTGCTCAAGACGCGTAATCCCGAGGCTTACGGGGCTTGGGATGATTATTACGCCTTCTTGAAAAACGCCTTCCTTACGCTGCCGGGTGAATTCAAGGGCGAGGCGCCAAACGATGAGGAGTTTTGGAATCAGACCTTGCAGGTGGGGCAATTGAAAATAGCGACCCTGGCCAAAACCTTACAGGCAAATATAGTTGAAATTGCGCTGCCCGATGCGCCCGCCCCGGATACGAATTACCCTCTGCACCTGGTGCCGTCTGCCCAGTTGGGTCTATGGGATGGCCGCCACGCGAATCTGCCCTGGATACAAGAGGCGCCCGATCAGATCAGCAAGGTGGTATGGGATTCCTGGGCTGAGTTGCATCCCAGCACGGCCGCCAAGCTCGGCGTCGAGCAGGGTGACATGTTAAAGATCAGTTCCGCGCAGGGCAGCTTGCAGGTGCGGGCCTATATCTTTAAAGGCGTGCATCCGGATGTGGTCGCCATACCTATGGGCCAAGGCCATGAAGAATATGGCCGCTATGCAAAGGGTGTGGGGGTGAATCCCTTGAAACTGCTCAGCCCGATTGTCGATGGCAAGACGGGTGAATTGGCCCTGTACGCAACCCGTGTGCAGGTCGCCCCCGGTACGGCTACAAAAGGTGAGTTGGTGCGGGAAGGTCGTGACAACAGCTCGCAGTTGGGACGTAAATTGGCCGGCACCATACCTGCCGAGCAATTCAGAAGTACGGAAGGAGCTTAGTCATGTCTGTCCAGAATTTGCTAGATGACTGGTCGCGTTACCGCAAGGGTTTAGAGGAAGGCGGTTTTCATAATTACGAACACCGTTGGGCCATGGTGGTCGATCTCAATATGTGCATCGGCTGTAATGCCTGTTCTACCGCCTGTTATGCCGAAAATAATCTTCCCGTGGTCGGCAAGGATCGTTACGCACAAGGGCATTACATGCATTGGATGCGCATTGAGCGTTACTGGGATGGGGCGCCCGACCAGGAATTTTACGATCAGGGGGCGAGCTTCCTGCCCATGATGTGCCAGCAATGCGGGGCCGCCCCGTGTGAGCCGGTGTGCCCGGTGGTCGCGACTTACCATACGCCGGACGGCTTGAATGCCCAGG
>JBDSTW010000176.1:0-6155 GCA_039928055.1 Gammaproteobacteria bacterium
TTTACCGAGGGTTTTTGCATCCCCGAGGGCGAGGCCTACGCCGCGATTGAGGCGCCCAAGGGCGAGTTCGGCGTTTACCTGATCTCGGACGGCGCCAATAAACCCTACCGCCTGAAGGTACGCGCGCCGGGTTTTGCCCACCTCGCGGCGCTGGACGAAATGATACGCGGGCATATGCTCGCCGATGTCGTCGCCATACTCGGCTCCCAGGATATCGTATTCGGCGAGGTTGACCGCTGATGTCGCACGTCCAGCTTAAGCTCCCGGCCAGCCTGCTCGCGGACGATCTTCGCGCGGCCATTGATCGCGAGGCCGTCAAATTTCCGGCCGCGCAAAAACGCTCCGTGGTACTGGCCGCCTTGCGCATGGTGCAGGATAAACATCAGGGATGGCTGAGCAAGGAGCTCATGGACGCGGTGGCCGATTATTTAGAGCTTCCGCCGATTGCCGTGTATGAGGTTGCCACCTTTTACACCCTGTATGATTTGAAGCCGGTAGGCAGGCACAAGATCTATGTCTGCACGAATATCTCTTGTATGCTGCAAGGTTCGGGCGAGATTGTGCGTCATTTCAAACAGAGGCTGGGCGTAGGCTTCGGCGAAACCACGCCCGACGGTAAGTTCACGCTGAAAGAAGCCGAGTGCCTGGCGGCCTGCGGCGGCGCGCCGATGTGCCAGATCGGCACGGATTATCATGAAAATCTGACGCCGGAATCGGTCGATGCGATTCTGGCGAGCCTGGAGTAATTGCCCGTGGCAAACGAAGTCTGCTTTCGCAATTTGCATTTGCCGGAACCCTGGACGCTGAAGACGTACCAGGGCACGGGCGGCTATGCCGCGTGGCAGAAAATACTCGCGGAAAAGACGCCGCCCGATGACATTGTCAAAGAGGTCAAAACCTCCGCCTTGCGCGGGCGGGGCGGGGCGGGGTTTCCCACCGGTCTGAAGTGGAGTTTCATGTCGCGCAACGCACCCGGGCAAAAATACATCGTGTGTAATTCCGATGAGGCTGAGCCGGGCCCCTTCAAGGACCGCGACATTCTGCGCTTTAACCCGCATGCGCTCATCGAGGGCATGGCCATTGCCGGATACACCATCGGCGCCACGGTAGGCTATAACTTCATGCGCGGCGAATTCGGCGGCCTGCCGTACGAGCGTTTCGAGGCGGCCCTGGCTGAGGCGCGCGCCGCGGGTTTTATCGGCAAAAATATCCGCGGATCGGGGGTCGATTTCGAGCTTTATAGCACCTTGGGCGCGGGGGCCTATATCTCCGGTGAAGAGACCGCGATGCTGGAGACGATAGAGGGCAAAAAGGCCTTTCCGCGCTTTAAGCCGCCGTTTCCCGCCACGTATGGCCTGTACGGGCGTCCCACCATTTGCAATAACACGGAAACGCTGGCCTCTATTCCGCTGATCGTGCAAAACGGCGGGCAATGGTTTTTGGATATCGGGAAGCCCAATAATGGCGGCCCCAAGATATTTTCGTTATCGGGCCATGTGAACAAGCCCGGCAATTACGAGGTTCCCTTGGGCACCCCGTTTGCCGAGTTGCTGGAACTGGCCGGCGGGGTACGTACCGGGCGCAAACTCAAGGCCGTCATCCCCGGCGGTTCGTCGGTCCCGGTGCTGCCCGCCGAGGTAATGATGGGCCTTACCATGGATTACGATTCACTCGGCAAGGCCGGCTCCATGCTGGGTGCCGGGTCGGTCATTGTCATGGACGATAGTACCTGCATGGTCAATGCCTTGGCGCGTATATCTCATTTCTATTATGAGGAGTCTTGCGGGCAGTGCACGCCGTGTCGCGAGGGCACCGGCTGGTTGTCGCGCGTGGTACACCGCATCGAGCACGGGCAAGGCAAGGCACAGGATCTGGATTTACTGGTCGATGTGGCCAGCAAGATCGAAGGACGCACGATCTGCGCGCTCGGCGATGCCGCCGCGCTGCCGGTTGCCAGTTTTATCAAGCACTTCCGTGCGGAATTCGAGTATCACATCGAACACCAGATCTGTATGGCAGGAACGTCTTAAGCCGATGCGGGGCGTGCAATGATAGATATCGAAATCAACGGCCGACCCATCCGTGCCCGCGACGGCGCCATGGTCATCGAGGCCGCCGATGAGGCCGGCATCGCGATCCCGCGCTTTTGCTATCACAAAAAGCTGTCCATCGCCGCGAACTGCCGCATGTGCCTGGTGGAGATCGACAAGGCCGGCAAGCCGCTGCCCGCGTGCTCTACGCCCGCCACCGAGGGCATGAGAATATTCACCCATTCACCCAAGGCCATCATGGCGCAGAAGGGCGTGATGGAATTCCTGCTCATCAATCACCCGCTGGATTGCCCCATCTGCGATCAGGGCGGGGAGTGCGAGCTGCAAGACGTAGCCATGGGCTATGGCCGCGACGTGTCACGCTACCAGGAGAAAAAACGCGTCGTCAAGGATAAGGACATCGGGCCGCTCATCTCTACCGATATGACGCGCTGCATTCACTGCACGCGCTGCATACGTTTCGGCCAGGAGGTCGCCGGCCTGATGGAGCTCGGCGCGACCGGGCGCGGGGAACACATGGAGATCGGCACTTATATAGAGAAGAGCATGGTCTCGGAGATGTCGGGCAACGTGATTGATTTGTGCCCGGTCGGTGCGCTCACCTCCAAACCGTTTCGCTACACCGCGCGGCCCTGGGAGATGGCGCAGCGCGAGGCGATCGCCCCGCACGATTCAATGGGTTCCAACCTGTACCTGCACATCCGCGATCAGCGTGTCATGCGCGTGGTGCCGCGCGAGAACGAGAGTATCAACGAGGTGTGGATCTCCGACCGCGACCGCTTTAGTTATCAGGGCCTGAACAGCGCCGACCGCCTGCAAACTCCCATGCTCAAGAAAGACGGGCGCTGGCACGAGACCGACTGGAAGACGGCGCTGGAGGCAACGGTGCAGGGCTTAAAGGGGATTATTGCCGAGCACGGTGCAGGGCAGATCGGCACGCTTATATCGCCGAGCGCCACGCTCGAAGAAATGTATCTGCTGCAAAAGCTCATGCGCGGGATGGCGTGTGCAAACATAGACCATCGCCTGCGCCAGACTGACTTTAGCGATCAGCACACGGCGCCGCTTTATCCCAGCCTGGGCCTGTCTATCGAGGCTATCGAACAGCTCGATGCGGCGCTGCTCATCGGTTCGAACGTGCGCAACGAGCAGCCGATAGCCGCCCACCGTCTGCGCAAGGCCGCGATGCGCGGGGCAAGCGTGATGTTTATCAACCCCATCGATTACGACCTGCACTTCATGGTGCAGGAAAAGATCATCGCCGGCCCGGCCGGCATGGTGCATGCCCTGGCCGGCGTGGCCAAGGCCCTGGCACAACTTGACGGCCCGCAAGTCCCGTCCGGCTTGGAAGACCTGCTGGCCAAAATCGAGCTTAGTGAGTGCCATTTAAGCATGGCAAAGCACTTGAAGAAAGCCAGGAATGCTGCTGTTTTAATGGGTAATTTAGCCATAGAGCACCCGCAGGTATCGTCGTTGCGGGCCCTGGCAAGCTATATAGCCAAGGCCTCGGGAGCCACATTTGGCGTGTTGCCCGAGGCGGCGAACAGCGTGGGTGCCTGGATAGCCGGTGCGCTTCCACATCGCGGCGCTGCGGGGCAGGTGCCTACTGCATCCGGCCTCGATGCCGCCACCCTGTTAAAGCAACGCTTGCAGGCCTATGTCCTCATGGGCGTGGAGCCGGAGTTTGATTGCGCCAACCCCTCAGCGGCACTGAAGTCCTTGATGGCGAGCAGTTTTGCCGTCTCGCTCTCGGCCTTTCGCAGCGCAACCATAGAGTCTTATGCCGACGTGATGCTGCCCATCGCCGCCTTCGCGGAAACCTCCGGAACCTTCGTCAACGCCGAGGGGTTCTGGCAGAGTTTTGCCGGCGCCGTGCCGCCGCAAGGCGAGGCGCGCCCGGCCTGGAAGGTGCTGCGCGTGCTGGGCAATCTGTTTAATTTGCCTGGGTTTGAATACATTTCCTCGGACGAAGTGCGCGATGAATTGCATGCCGACTTCGTGGCGGTGACAGAGTACGCGAAGGTTGCGCCTGAAGTTTCAAGCAGCGGGCAAATTCCTGCAGTAGTTGGCAATCAGCCCGCAGGGCTTATGCGTATCGCCGATGTTCCGCCGCATGCCATGGATGGCCTGGTGCGGCGCGCCGATGCGCTGCAAAAGACCGCTGCGGCGCGCCCTGCGGCTATTTATATCAACGCGGCCCTGGCGGCGCGCCTGGGATTGTCCGACGGTGACCGGGCTGTCGCGGAGCAGGAAGAAGACGCGACGGCGAGCCTGCCCGTGGTAATCGACAGCCGAATTCCGGATGATTGTGTGCTGATTCCCGCGGGGCTGCATGAAACGCGCACGCTGGGCGCCGGCTTTGGGCCTGTTATTGTAAAGCGAGTTAACAACGCTGTTAGCGCGGCAATGCAGGTGAGCGATGCTTAGCCAACTGCAATTGCTATGGGGGCAAACACCCGAGGCCCTGCGCGCCGTCATTAAGATTTTAACGCTGGTCATCCCGCTGTCACTGGTCGTGGCCTATCTTACCCTGGCCGAGCGCAAGGTAATCGGTTACATCCAGGCGCGTATCGGGCCCAACCGCGTCGGTCCGCGTGGCTTGCTGCAACCCATTGCCGACGGCATAAAGCTATTGATGAAGGAGATCATTGTCCCGACCGGCGCAAACCGCGCGCTGTTTATTATCGGCCCTGTTTTAACCATCGCCCCCGCGCTGCTGGCCTGGGCGGTCGTACCCTTCGATGCCACGCTGGTGATCGCCAATATCGACGCGAGCCTGCTCTACATCCTTGCGGTGACCTCTATGGGCGTGTACGGCGTCATCATTGCCGGCTGGGCCTCCAACTCAAAATATGCATTTCTCGGCGCCATGCGCGCCGCGGCCCAGATCGTCTCTTATGAGATTGCCATGGGCTTCGCCCTGGTTAGCGTTTTGATAGCCGCAGGCAGCCTGAATCTGGGGCAGGTCGTCGATGCCCAGCAGGGCAGTTTGATGCACTGGTTCTGGCTACCCTTGCTCCCGCTCTTTTTGATCTATTTCATTTCCGGTGTGGCGGAGACCAACCGTGCGCCGTTTGACGTCGCCGAGGGTGAGTCCGAAATCGTCGCCGGTTTCCACGTGGAATATTCCGGCATCACCTTTGCGGTATTTTTCCTCGCCGAATACGCGAACATGATTCTCGTGTCCGCACTGGCCGCGTTGATGTTCCTGGGCGGCTGGTTGTCACCGTTTCAGGGCATACCCGTGCTGGAAGGCGCCTTTGCCTGGGTGCCCGGCATCGTCTGGCTGTTCCTGAAGATTTCCGTGCTGCTGTTTTTATTCCTCTGGTTCCGCGCCACGTTCCCGCGTTATCGCTACGATCAGATCATGCGCCTGGGCTGGAAGGTGTTTATCCCGATTACTATCGTGTGGCTGTTGCTGGTCGGCATAGCCGTACTTTATAAATTGCCGTGGTGGTTTGATTAGCGCCATGAAGACGATCGTCAATTACGTCAAGAGCCTGTTTCTATGGGAGCTTCTGAAGGGCTTGAAGCTCACGGGCGGCTATTTGTTCGGCAAAAAAATTACCGTGCAATTTCCCGAGGAAACCACGCCGCAGTCCAATCGCTTTCGCGGGCTGCACGCCTTGCGCCGCTATCCGAACGGCGAGGAGCGCTGTATTGCCTGCAAGCTGTGTGAGGCGGTATGCCCGGCTGCCTGTATTACGATAGAATCCGAGCAGCGCGAGGACGGCACACGCCGCACCACGCGCTACGACATCGACTTGTTCAAGTGTATTTACTGCGGTTTCTGCGAAGAATCCTGCCCGGTCGACGCCATCGTCGAGACGCGCGTGCTGGATTTTCATTTTGAAAAAAGGGGCGACAACATTATCAATAAAGAGCAACTAATGGCGCACGGTGACCGGCTTGAGAAAGAGATCGCCGCCGACCGTGCCAAAGATGCCCGCTATCGGTAACAGCACGCACCAAACGACCGTTGCAGTTATACTCCGTGCGTCTTTTTACGCACCCGGCGGTTTTTGTCGTCAACTATAAGATCATTATGCACAGCGTTCTCAATCTGACTTTACAAAACTAAACTACATGGCCCCAGAACAAATC
>JBDSTW010000177.1:0-2562 GCA_039928055.1 Gammaproteobacteria bacterium
TTTTTTGGTCCATAGTCGTCGTATCGCTCCAGGGCATAGGGCACCTCCTTCTTGGTGCCCATTATTGTGATATAACTGTTACCTATGTCCTTGGACTAAACTGTTACCTATGTGTATGGACCATACCACTTTATACCTATCAAGCATTTCGGCCAAGACCGCATCAGGCTTCTGTCAGCGCCGCCGCTTCGCCCCGGGATCCATATGGTTTCTTGGGCAATCCGGGCGGCAGACTACTTACGCAGTCCCAGCAGTATCGCTTCGGCGCGCGCGCCGAAATAGACGTATAGACCGAGTCCTACCAGCAGGCCCACTGCGGTCAGCATCATCCACACGCCCAGTAGTGTCTCCACCCCGTTGTTCAAGGCGCCCTTGAACATCAACATCAAGGCCTCGATGGATACCGCGATCAGAATCGCGGCGATGAAGCGTGTGATGGTGCGCCGTGTGGAACTGTGCCGGAGGATGTCTTTCTGCATCAATACCTCTTCTTCCAGGATGGTCTTGCCCAGATCAAAGATGGCGAGCGCCAGGGTTATGAAGATGATGACGCTGAAGGGTTTAAGCTGTATAGCCTCAAGGGTATGTCCCGATTGAAAAAGAGTGGAGAGATCCGTGAAGGCCGAATACAACAGCACCGCCACCACGCTGAACAACCCGAGCACAATCAACACATAAATGGATTTGAACAGCGGCTGGAACCGGCCGCGCGAACTATCGCCCATAAAAACCGCAATGGTTTTTGCGAGGTCCAGGTCGAGCACCAGATAGCTAGGCTGCGCGGTTGCTTCGTCGTGTAATTGAACCACGGCGCTCATGCACAGTTTATTGCTTACGCAGGAAAGGTAGGGCTCGGTGACCATAACCTTGTCCGTATTGCGCGCCAGGATAAAATAGGGGCGTTGGCTGCGGTCTCTGCCCTGGCCTGCATTAACATAGTGCGGCTTTACCTCATTGCTGACATTGTCGCTGGTTTGGATGCCGTTCTGGTCCAAGGTGTAAAGCAAGTCCGCGAACGGATAATGCGCGGCCAGCGACTGCATGGCGCGGCGCAGACCCGCGGCGTCACCGATCAGCTCAGGCGCGGCGACTCCGCTCAGTATCGAAGCGAGCAGCTCCCGTATGCCTTCCCGGTGTTCGCGGTAACGCTCGATAATGCTGAGGTAGTTCATGGTTTATTGATCCCGGAGTCTAACTCTCTTAAAAAAGAGGGTGCCGAGGCACCCTCAATCGGTCAGGAGAGACCAGATGAAAAGGCGATGCCGCCAACAGTTAAAATTGAAAATCGGCCTGCAACCAGAGCTTATCCGTATCCCGCGTTAAGGCGATATTACGCGCTGTGTTAAGCGTATTTTTGGCGCCATTGTAAGCGGCGTACTTGAGTGTCAAAGAAAGATTCTTATCGATTTTCTTGGTGGCCAGGAAATTCCATTCCGTGCCGTAGTTGTAGCTGAGGTTATCGGAAGCGTAATCATGGTAAACGGCGGCCAGGTTAACGCCCATAACCGTCTTGCCGATCGTTACGAATATATCCTGTAATCCGTCTTTGGGCGTACTCAGGAATTGATCCGCCCAGCCGTTAAAGGCATGCAGTGTGGCCAGCGGCGTTTGGAAGGCATACACACCATCACCTGTCAGCAACTCGTAATTCAACTTGAGTTGTACGCCGCTGATATCGATGCCGAGCGCCGCCAAACCATAGTCGGCTTTATTGGTATCGGCTCCGTCCGCGTAGGGACTCTGCCGGGCATACTCCGCCGTGTACAACAGCTTTTTATTGCCCTTGAGTTTGTAGCTTCCATCAAAGCGCAGCCCCAGGTCTTTGTGCGACACCGGCGGCGTTTTGTCGTAATCAAGCAAGTAGGCATAGGCTGTCAGGTTGCCGGCCTTCAAGCCCTTATAGCCAACATTGATAAGCTCGCTGCTCATGCGGCTATCGGCCAGCAAGGGGTTGGGATGATTTTCGCCGAAGATGCGATTCACATTGTCGACGTGCGCATAAAATAAAGTGGTATCGGTTAGCGATGTATTCACGAGCGAGAAGGCATCGAAGGTCTGCTCGTTTTGGCGCCAGCCGACATTACCGATGAAGCGTTGATTATCCAGATTGATGACTTGCCGGCCGTATTTTAAGGTCGTGCTATACGGCGTCTCGTAGCTCAACCAGGCCTGATTGAGCTCCGTGCCGTCGGGGTCTGCCACCATCGGGTATTGCGTGCGGCCGTTCGCGGTGCTGTTGTACAGCTCGTTACCGATGACGAACACATTTTCCAATTGCAGGAAGGCCGTGAAGCCCTGATAACTGTCCGTGGTATAGCCCAATTGCGTGCGCAATGTGGAGGCGTTGGCATTTTTGGCGAAGTTCTCCTGGTCGACCATTTCGTAGCGGTAGCGCAACTGGCCGGAAAACTTGCCGTAGGTGAAGGCGTCCAGCAATGTAGCCGCAGCCTGGGCAGCGAGCGGGAATAAGCCGGTTACCACAATAAAGATGAGCTTGATGTGGCGATGGGCAGGGATAATAATCCTGGTTGACTTGGTGTTGATCACGAGATGCTCCGGTTA
>JBDSTW010000178.1:0-4707 GCA_039928055.1 Gammaproteobacteria bacterium
CGGCCCTGGATATGGCTTATCAGCGCGGCGAATCGGATGAATTCGTACAGGCCACGGCGATCGTTCCTGCCGGGGCCGCCGCCGTGAAGGTTGAAGACGGCGATGTCATCGTCTTCATGAACTTCCGCGCCGATCGTGCGCGCCAAATCACACGCGCCTTCATCGAGCCGGAGTTTAATTGCTTCACGCGTGACTACATGCCCAAGCTGGCGAGCTTTGTCGGCCTTACTGAATTCAGCGAAAAATTTTCCGTACCGGCGGCCTTTCCGGCCGAACGCCTGCATAACGTATTCGGCGCCTACATCGCCAACGAAGGCCTGCGCCAGCTACGTATCGCCGAAACCGAAAAATATGCGCACGTTACCTTCTTTTTCAACGGCGGTGAGGAACAGCCGTTTACCGGCGAAGACCGCATCCTGATTCCATCGCCGCGCGTGGCAACGTATGATTTGCAGCCGCAGATGAGCGCTCCGCAGGTCACCGACGAGCTGGTGCAGGCCATCGCGGGCGGTAAATACGATGCTATTGTCTGTAACTTTGCCAATGCGGACATGGTCGGTCACACCGGCAATTTCCCCGCCGCGGTGCAGGCGATCGAAACCCTGGATGCCTGTCTGGGGCGCATCATCGTCGCGTTGCGCGAGGCAGGCGGCGAGTTATTGATTACCGCCGACCACGGCAATGCCGAGCAGATGTACGGCGTGGGCACCGGGCAGGCGCATACCGCACACACCGTCAACCCGGTACCGTTCGTCTACATCGGCCGCCCGGCGACCGTAGCGCAAAGCGGCGCCTTATCGGACGTTGCGCCGACCATGCTTTATCTGATGGGTTTGGATATTCCCGCCGAGATGAGCGGTGACACACTGGTGGAGCTTGTTCAATAAGCTGCCGCTCATTCTGCTGTTCTCCCTGCTGGCCGGTGCGCACGCCTGGGCAGCCGTAGCCCCTGACCCAACGGCCTACCAAACCAAGGCCACCGACCTGGAAAAACTGCGCGCGCAAATCGAGGCGCTCCGCGCGAATTTAAACGAGGTGCAAGGGCAGCATAAGGCGGTGCGCGAGCAATTGCATGCCATCGAGCAGGACATCGACAAGCTCAGCCGCAATCTTGGCGAGCGCGATAGCGAATTACAGAAACAAACCCAGAGGCTCGCGGAACTTGAGGTTGCCAAACAAGCTCAGCAGGGAGATTTAGCCAAACAACGCCGCGCCCTGGGCGAACAGTTGCGCGCGAGTTACATCATCGGCCGTCAGGAATATCTGAAGGTTTTGTTGAACCAGCAGAATCCTGCCACTATCGGGCGCGGCTTGATATATTATAAGTACTTCAACCGTGCCAAGACGCAAGGTATCGCACGCCTGACAACACAACTGGCACAACTTGACAGCCTTGAGCAGGCAGTCAGGCGACAAGTGGCCGAGGTAGAAAACCTGCGCGCCGCCCAGGCCGAGGCAAAACAGGCCCTGGAAACCAGCCAGGCGACGCGCAGGGCATTGCTCGCGCAACTGGATACCGAAATACAAAACAAGGACCAGGAATTGCAACGGCTGGTCGAAGACGAGCGCCAGCTTCGGGAGTTACTGCCAAAATTGCAGCAGGCATTAGCCGCCATCCCGGCCGAGCCGGGTGATCATGAGCCGTTCGACCGCCTCAAGGGCAAGCTGTCCTGGCCGACCAGGGGGCCGATCCGCAATGCCTACGGCAGTTCGCGCATGGCCGGGGCCATGAAATGGCAGGGGGTGACCATCGGCGCGCCGGCGGGCCAAGAGGTTCGGGCGGTGTCGCAAGGGCGCGTCGCCTTCGCCGATTGGCTACGCGGGTTTGGCCTGCTGCTGATTATCGACCACGGCAACGGTTATATGAGCCTGTACGGTCAGAATCAAAGCCTGGCGAAACGCACCGGTGATTGGGTGCAGGGCGGCGATATTATCGCCAACGTGGGCAGTAGCGAAGCGGGTGGTGGCCCGGGTCTGTATTTCGAGATCCGCCATCAAGGTGAACCCAGCAATCCGGGGTTATGGTGCAAAAAAGACGGATAAAAGATAAATACGGCAGGGCCGCAACTAATAAGCGGCTCGCCTATCCAAGCAAAGGTTAGGGTTAGGAGGGGTAACAGACCGGGAAAACGAAAGGCGTGCTTGCGAACCGGCGTCCTTTGATTATATGTAGCCGGTAATGCAGTCATACTTGATGGTGGAGCAGCGCATGAACACGACATTTCGTAATTTACTGATTCTTTCCCTGGGCCTGATGCTGGGCCTTTCCCTGGCCATCGGCCGCGGTGTGCTGGCGCAGCGCGAAGACGCCGCGGTAGCGGCATCGCCCTTGCCGCTGGAAGAATTGCGCACCTTTACCGAGGTGTTCGCCAAGATCAAGAGCGACTACGTCGAGCCGGTGGAGGATAAGACTCTGCTCGAATACGCGATCCGCGGCATGCTGTCGGGTCTCGATCCGCACTCCTCGTTTCTGGACGCCAAAGACTTTCAGGAACTCCAGATCGGCACGACCGGTGAGTTCGGCGGCTTAGGGCTTGAGGTCGGCATGGAAGACAATCTCGTCAAGGTGATCTCGCCGATCGACGATACCCCGGCGCAACGCGGCGGCGTGCAGGCTGGCGATCTCATCATCCGGCTTGACGATACGCCGATGCAGGGCGTGGCGCTCAACGAGGCCGTGAACATGATGCGCGGCAAGGTCGGCACCAATATCACGCTGACCATACTGCGCAAGGGCGAAGAGAAGCCGCTGCAAATCACCCTCACGCGCGCCGTCATCAAGGTGAAAAGCGTCAAGACGCAAATGCTGGAGCCGGGTTTTGGCTATGTGCGCGTCTCGCAGTTTCAGGGCCAGACCGGTACCAACATGGTCGATGCCATCAGCAAGCTCAAGGAAGAAAACGGCGGCGCTCTTAAAGGTCTGGTGCTGGATTTGCGTAACAACCCCGGCGGTGTGCTCGGCGCGGCCGTGGCCGTCAGCGATGCTTTTTTGGAGAAGGGGCTGATTGTATATACCCAGGGGCGGGCGAATGATTCCGAACTCAAATTCAATGCGACGCCTGAGGATGTATTAAAGGGCGCGCCGCTGGTGGTGCTCGTCAACAGCGGCTCCGCCTCCGCCTCCGAGATCGTGGCAGGGGCGCTGCAGGATCAAAAACGCGCCATCGTGATGGGCGAGAAGACCTTCGGCAAAGGTTCGGTGCAGACTGTCCTGCCGATGACCAACGACTCGGCCGTCAAGCTCACCACGGCGCGTTATTACACGCCTTCGGGGCGCTCCATTCAGGCCGAAGGCATCGTCCCTGACATGGTGCTGAATAACGTTAAATTCGCTTCCAATGATGAGATCCTTATTCAGCCGCTAAAGGAAGCCGACTTAACCCGGCATCTGATAAATGGCGCGACGCCGGGCAAGGACATTAATATCAAGATCGATATTAATAATAAGGATGAAAAGAAGGATGGGGCCAAACCAGGCGCCGATGCAGGCAGCCCAGCGCCTGCCAAGACCGCGGCTGATAAGCCGCCGCTGGCCTCGCCCGACACCGATTATCAATTGCACGAGGCGCTCAACCTGCTTAAGGGTTTGACCATCGTGCAGGCGCGCACCGCCGAAACCGGCGGGATAAGGTCTACCGCCAGCCTGGCGCCCTGAAGTTTTAATCTGCCGATGGCGTGATGGCTCGTTAAGGATTAGTCAGGAATATTATGGCCAATGTTCTCGTTCCCCTCGCGCAAGGTTGCGAGGAAATCGAAGCGGTAACCATCATCGATATCCTGCGCCGCGCCGGCATCAGCGTGGTCAGCGCCGGCCTTGATGATCAGCCGATAGTTGCCGCGCGGGGCACGCGCCTGCTGGCCGATACCACGCTGGACAAGGCCCTGCAACAGGACTTTGACATGGTGGTATTACCCGGCGGCCAGCCCGGCACGGATAATCTCAATGGCGATCCGCGCATTTCCGAACTGCTCAAAAAAATGGCGGACAGCGGCAAATTCACCGCCGCGATCTGCGCCGCGCCCAGCGTGCTGGCCAAGGCCGGGTTGTTGAACGGCAAACAGGCCACCGCTTACCCCGGCGTGCTGGAAAAAATGCAATTGCAGGATGTCATATTGAAAGATCAGGCCGTGGTAAGAGACGGCAAGGTACTCACCTCACGCGGGCCGGGCACCGCAATGGATTTTGCCTTGGAATTAATTGATGTTTTGGTCGGGAAGGAAAAGCGTAACCAAGTCGAGGCGGCCTTGCAACGACCCCCAAGATAATTAACAAAATTAGCTACAAACTACCGGCCTGAATTTATCGTAACGGCTGATTCAAGCCCAGGCGCAAAGCCGCTTCTGCTGAAGCTATACCCCAGTTCCGCCCACCGTCAGCCCATCAATGCGCAACGTAGGCTGGCCCACGCCCACCGGCACGCTCTGGCCTTCCTTGCCGCAGGTGCCCACGCCGCTGTCCAGTTTCATATCATTGCCGACCATGCTCACGCGCATGAGCACGTCGGGGCCGTTGCCGATGAGTGTCGCACCCTTCACGGGGCGGGTGATCTTGCCGTTCTCAATGAGGTAGGCCTCGCTCGCGCTGAACACGAACTTGCCGGAGGTGATGTCAACCTGGCCGCCGCCGAAGTTGACGGCATACAGACCCTTTTCCACGGAGGCGACAATCTCTTCCGGCGCGTATTTGCCGGCGAGCATGTAGGTGTT
>JBDSTW010000179.1:0-3228 GCA_039928055.1 Gammaproteobacteria bacterium
GGCGGCAGCACGATTACCATGCAGGTGGCGCGCAATTTCTTTCTTAATAACGAAAAAACCTACGCGCGCAAACTTAAAGAAATCCTGCTGGCGCTGAAAATAGAGCGCGAGCTGGATAAAAACACCATACTTGAGCTATATCTCAATAAGATTTATCTGGGCAATCGCGCCTACGGCGTGGCCGCCGCCGCGCAACTCTATTATGGCACCACGCTGGATAAATTGACCGTCGCGCAGATGGCCATGATTGCCGGCTTGCCCAAGGCCCCGTCCAAATTCAACCCGATCGTGAATCCCGCACGCGCAACCGAACGCAGAAACTATATCCTGGAGCGCATGCACGATTTGGACTATCTGGATGATCAGGCCTATGAAACCGCTCTGGCCGCCCCCGAGACCGCGCGGCGTCATAGCCTGCAAATCGGGACGGAGGCCCCGTACGTGGCGGAGATGGTGCGCGACGAAATGATCCGGCGTTATGGGATGGAGGCTTACACGGGCGGCTACCGGGTCTTTACGACCATAGACTCGCAGTTGCAAGAAACGGCGAATGCCGCGTTGCGGGTGGCTCTGATCGAATACGACATGCGCCATGGCTACCGCAAACCCACGCGCCACGTGGAATTACCCCCCTCCGCCGGGCCTAAGGAGTGGGCCGCCCTGCTCGGCGATGTATCCGAGATCGGCGGCATAGTGCCGGCCCTGGTGGTCAAGGTGGAAGGGCAGAGCGCGAGCCTGTATAACCCGCGCACCGGCGTCGTCGTGGTTCCCTGGCAGGGGCTGTCATGGGCGCAGACTTATATCGATGAAAACAAGCGCGGCCCCGCACCAAGCACAGCGGCGGATATCCTGGCGCCCGGGGATGTCGTCGGTATGCTGGCCCTGCCCGGGAATCAGTGGCAACTGGCCCAGGTTCCCGTCGTGCAGGGGGCGATGGTGTCGCTGGTGCCGGGCAGCGGCGCGATAACCTCGCTGGTGGGCGGATTTTATTTTTACCAAAGCAGCTTTAACCGCGTCATGCAGGCGGATCGCCAGCCCGGCTCCAGCTTTAAACCTTTCCTGTATTCGGCGGCCCTGGATCGGGGCTTTACCCCGGCCAGCGTGATAAACGATGCACCGATCGTCGTCGAAAATGCCAATTTCGGCGATGCCTGGCGCCCGGAGAATTACGGCCGCAAGTTCAACGGGCCTACCACATTGCGCAATGCCTTGACCTACTCGCGCAATCTCGTGTCCATCCGCGTGTTGCGCGCAATCGGCATCAAGTATGCCGTGAACTACATCACGCGCTTCGGCTTCAAGCGCGAGCGGCTGCCGCGCGGACTTTCGCTGGCACTGGGCAGCAGCGTAAACACGCCCATGGAACTCGCTCGCGGGTACACGGTGTTCGCCAACGGCGGCTATCAGATCGAGCCCTACTTTATTGATCGTATTGAAGGGCTGCATGGCGAAGTACTCATGAAGGCCGATCCGCCTGCCGTCTGCGCGAGCTGCGCGGATGCGCCTGTCTCCGCGGACGCGCCGCAGACCGCGGAGGAGCAGTTGCAGGCGGCTATCAAGGAGGAAGAAGATCCGGCGGGGGACAGTGATACTGCTAACCCGCCTGCAAGCGCTGTCCCCGGCGAGGTCACCGGCAATAGCGCCCAGCGCGTCATTACCGCGCAGAACGCCTATCTCATGACATCCATGATGCAGGACGTGATTCGCAAAGGCACCGCCCGGCGCGCGATGGAGCTGGGACGTTCCGATCTGGCCGGCAAGACAGGCACTACGAACGAGCAGCGCGATGCCTGGTTCGCGGGTTTTAACAGCGATATTGTGGCCGTCTCCTGGGTCGGTTTTGACAAGCACGATCCGCTCGGGAATCTGGAGACGGGTGGGCACGCCGCGTTGCCGATGTGGATGCGCTTTATGGCCGTGGCCTTAAAAGATATGCCGGAAAAACCGCTGATCCCACCGCCCGGCGTACCGGCCGACGGCTCTGCCGGCCAGTTAGCCGGGGATAATTTCCCGGCGGGAACCGAGGTCTTTGACGGCGCGCAGTCGATAGGGGAGACTGGCACTTCGTCGCCCGGTGTGGACAGCACGCCCAGCGGCGGAGTACCTGAGCAGTTATTCTAGGCTTGTTGCAACGTACTTTATGGCTATACGCGGCAGTGCCCGAGACCGACAGATGCGCCAGTTGATCGCCATGGAGGCGGCGCGCCTCATGGCCGAACACGGCGTCCGCGATTATTATGCCGCCAAGCGCAAGGCCGCCGAACAATTGGGTGCGGCGGAGACGCAAAATATCCCCGGCAACGATGAAATTGAGCAGGCATTGGCCGCCTATCAGCGGCTTTTTCAGGCGCACAAGCAACCCCAGCGCCTCAGACAGTTACGCGAAACAGCCTTGCATGCGATGCGGTTTTTTGCGCGGTTCGACGCACGCCTGGTCGGGTCGGTGTTAAGCGGCACGGCGCACGAACATTCCACGGTAAGCCTGCACCTCTTCACTGATGCGCCGCAGGAGATCGGGCTGTTTCTGGAGCAGGAAAACATCCCGTTCGAGACGCACGAGCATCATTTACGTCTGTCCGGCGATGCCCCGACTGTCGGCTATCCCGCCTATCGTTTTATGGCAGGCGAAACGGTTATGGAGTTGACGATCTTCCCGGTGAGCGGCTTGCGCCAGGCGCCGCGCAGCCCTATTGATGGACGACCCATGCAGCGCGCCGCGTTGCCCGCCGTAGAAAAACTGCTGCAAAGCGGCCCCTGAAACGGCGCTGTGCCGTACCTGGATTTAAGCGGGTCGCTATTTCTTTTGCCGGTTTGCGGCCTATCCCAGCGCTGCCTTATACACAGTCTAATGCTTGCCCTGGAGCAGCCTCACACCGTCCGCCCGCAGGAATCCGGCTTCAGTATTTATGTTATTGATAATACTGGTGATTAAGTAAACGTATAATTTCTGCGCATTTTGTTTGCAAGCTAGGATTGATACGGCTTGGGCGTGCTTCGAAGAGACTATTGCACAGAGTTATCCACAGTTTTTGTGGATAAAGATTAATTCTAATGACACACAGAAGCTTAGCGAATTTAACTTAGAAAATTTATGAAGCAGGACTGCCAAGTCGTACGCGTCAAAATGTGCAATGCGTCACAAAATGCGCAAAATGGGACAGAGGCGCTATCCGTTCCTGTGCCTATTCTATGCGTGGCCGTACCCTCGCCGTTGCGCCAGAGTTTTGA
>JBDSTW010000180.1:0-6385 GCA_039928055.1 Gammaproteobacteria bacterium
TCGCCGCCGTGCAGACCCGCCATCACCTTGGTAAGGGCCGCCGTCAGCGTGGTCTTGCCGTGATCCACGTGACCGATCGTCCCCACGTTTAAATGCGGCTTGGTACGCTCAAATTTTGCCTTGGACATTCGCTCTCCCAGATATAAAATCGCGACTGCGTTTAATTTAAATTGAATAACAGGCGGGTTCGCCCGCCTTCGTCTTACTCGGAACAGGTGGAGCCCATAACCGGATTCGAACCGGTGACCTCTTCCTTACCACGGAAGTGCTCTACCGACTGAGCTATATGGGCATGTTGTAAACTCATCTTAGCCCTCCCTGGCGACGCCCCAGCTCACACATCAACTCCCCGCCGACCGGCAAACCTCGATCCAGCGATTGGAGCGGGTGATGGGAATCGAACCCACGCTATCAGCTTGGAAGGCTGAAGTTCTACCATTGAACTACACCCGCCTTGCAAAACAGGTATGGGCGGTATCGAAATAGTTTCCACCCCTCCTTGCATCCTGGTGGAGGGGGGAGGATTCGAACCTCCGAAGGCTGAGCCGTCAGATTTACAGTCTGATCCCTTTGACCGCTCGGGAACCCCTCCGCAAGCATAAGCCGGGCATTTTGCTGGAGAAAGGAGTTAATGTCAACCGCTAGCGAAGCTATTATAGGCAGGGTTTTCTAATATAAGCAGGGACTTAAAGTGGCTCAAACAGGAGTTTTTGCGGCATTTAAGTTAAAGTGTCTGATTTTCGTAGCCAGAAGATCCTTCGCTGCGCTCAGGATGACAAGAATCAATTGAAGCCGCTACCGGCTATAGTCGTTACCTGAAGCCCGGGGACGGTTAAGGTAACATATGACGATTAACCGGTTGTTCTTACAGTGATGGGCAACTATTTTCTTTGAGGTTGTTGAAGGATCATATTAACACATGAAAATTAGCATCTTCGGTTGTGGTTATGTAGGGCTGGTGAGCGGCGCCTGCCTGGCTGAAATGGGTAACGATGTCTTATGCATAGACAGCGATCCGGCCAAAATAGATGTTTTGCTTAACGGCGGCGTACCGATTTACGAGCCGGGGCTCGACAGTTTACTGCACAAGAATGTTAAAGCGGGCCGCCTGGCCTTTTCCACCGACATTAACGCGGGCGTGATGCACGGCTTGTTTTTATTTATTGCCGTAGGCACCGCCCCGGATGAGGAAGGCCATGCCGATCTGCAACATGTGTTGGGCGTGGCGCGCAGTATAGGCGAACATATCAATGAGTACCGCATCATCGTGGATAAATCCACCGTCCCGGTAGGCACGGCCGACAAGGTGCGGCTTGCTATCAGCGCGGCACAGAAAAAGCGCGGAAAAAATATTGAATTCGATGTCGTGTCCAACCCCGAATTTCTCAAGGAAGGCGCGGCCATCAATGACTTCATGAAGCCCGATCGCATTATCATCGGCGCCGAGCATCCGCGCAGTGTCGAATTACTGCGTTCACTCTACGCACCCTTTAATCGCAGCCATGATCGCGTGCTGGTTATGGATGTGCGCTCCGCGGAACTTACCAAGTACGCAGCCAATGCGATCCTCGCCACCAAAATCAGCTTCATGAACGAGCTGGCCAATATTGCCGAGCGCGTTGGCGCAGACATCGAGCAGGTACGCATCGGTATCGGCTCGGATCCGCGCATCGGCTATCACTTTATTTACCCGGGCTGCGGTTATGGCGGATCGTGTTTTCCCAAGGACGTACAAGCCTTGGAGCGCAGCGCCCGGCAAGCAGGCTATGAAGCGGAATTACTGCGCGCGGTGGAGTCGGTAAACCTGCGCCAGAAACAGGTACTGTTCGACAAAATCAGCCGTCACTACGGCGGCTCGTTAAAAGGCAAAACCTTCGCGCTCTGGGGCCTCGCCTTCAAGCCCAACACCGACGATATGCGTTCCGCGCCCAGCCGCGTACTTATGGAGGCGCTGTGGGACGCGGGCGCAATAGTGCGCGCCTATGATCCGCAGGCAATGCCCGAGGCAAGGCGCATTTACGGCGAGCGCGCGGATTTTATCTTGTGTCCCGATCAGGACAGCGCGGTAAAAAATGCCGACGCGCTGGTGCTGGTTACCGAGTGGAATACATTTCGCAGCCCCAGCCTGGCTAAACTCAAGGCGGATTTAAAACAGCCCGTCGTCTTCGACGGACGCAATCTCTATGACCCGCTTACCATGGCGCGAGAAGGTTTTATGTACTATGCCATCGGGCGCGGCGCATCGACATTGGAAAAGTCGGCTGTGGATTTCGATGAAGTTCGCGCGCGCACCAGCCTATGAGGATACTGGTCACCGGCTCGGCCGGATTTATCGGCGCCGCATTAACACTGCGTTTACTGGAGCGCGGCGATCAGGTCTTCGGTATCGACAATTTCAATGACTATTACGACGTCAATCTCAAGCGCGCGCGCCTGAACCGTTACGAGGCGTACAAAAACTTCACCGGCGCGCAGGCAAGCCTTCAAGACCACGCGGCAATGATGCAAATCTTTGCGGATTTCAAACCCGAGCGTGTGGTTAACCTGGCTGCCCAGGCAGGGGTGCGTTACTCCTTAAAAAATCCGCAGGCGTACGTGGATTCCAATATCACCGGCTTCTTGAATATCCTTGAGGCCTGTCGCCGGCATCCGGTTGAGCATCTGGTCTATGCCTCGAGCAGCTCGGTTTACGGGGCCAATACCAGGCTGCCCTTCTCCGTGCACGATAATGTCGATCACCCGGTCAGCCTGTACGCCGCCAGTAAAAAGGCCAATGAGCTGATGGCGCATACCTATAGCCACTTGTTCAAAATACCCGGCACCGGCCTGCGCTTTTTTACTGTGTACGGCCCTTGGGGCCGGCCCGATATGGCCTATTTCGAGTTCACCCGAAAAATTCTGGCCGGTGAGGCGATCGACATTTACAACCACGGCAATCACCGGCGCGATTTTACCTACATCGATGACATCGTCGAAGGCGTGCTGCGTGTGGTGGACAAGATTCCCGAATCCAACCCCGCATGGGATGGCGCGAGCCCGGATGCCGCAACTAGCTACGCCCCGCATCGCCTGTATAATATCGGCAATAATCGACCCGTTGAACTCATGCGCTTTATCGAGGTATTAGAAGAGTGCCTGGGCAAAAAGGCCCGGAAAAATTTACTGCCTATGCAAGACGGCGATGTGCTTGCCACTTATGCCGACGTGGACGATCTGATACGCGACGTGGACTATAAACCGGACACACCCATTGAAGAGGGTATCGCGCGTTTTGTGCAGTGGTACAGGGATTATTATCGTGTTTAAGCGTTAATTACCGGCCTTCGACGTAGCATCCAGATCGATAAAACGTACCCCCGCCTTCCCCTCGCCCCCTGCAAAAAGTGTCGCCAATCCGGGTAAGACCTGTTTCAGCGTAGCCTGCAATGTCCACGGCGGATTGATCAGGATCAGCCCGCTGCCGTTCAGGCGCTGCTCAACATCGGTCGGCAGCGTCGTCAGCTCCACGGCGTAGCCCTGGCCTCCCATACCGCGGATCGCCTTATGGAGTTTCTCAATCGCGCGGCGCTCCTTAACCGGATACCACACCGCGTAAATACCATTGCGCCAATGCCGCAGACTGTGTTCCAGCACCGCGCCGATCTTTTCGAATTCATCCGCCTGCTCATACGGCGGATCGATCAGCACCAGCCCCCGATTTTCCTTGGGCGGTATAAAGGCCTTGAGAGCCTGCCAGGCATTATTCAGGTGCACGGCGGTATTTTTAATCTCCGCCACATGGAGCTTGAGCAGCTCATAATCCTGCGGGTGCAGTTCGAGGAACACGGCCCGGTCCTGTGGCCGCAGGAATTCACTGATAATCAGCGGCGAACCGGGATAACGGCTGAGCTTTTTCTTGCCGTTGAGCCTATCAATGCAGGCAAAGTAGCGCGCAAAGACCGGCCAGTTTTGGCGTTGCGGCCACAACAGGCCAATGCCCTGCTGGTATTCACCGGAACCCTCTATGGGATAGAGGCCGCTGCCGGCGTGAGTATCGATTACGCAAAACGGCGCCGGTTTGGCCTGCAAGGCCTCCAGGATCAAGGTCAGAACGATGTGTTTGAATACATCGGCGCTGCTGCCGGCGTGGAAACTGTGGCGGTAGTTCAAGGGAATCAGCCAGCGCTCTAAGAAAACGTGATTATACCCACGCTGGGGCAAGCAAATCTTCTTGCAAAAGGTATTGACAATCGTTCTCATTCAGGATTAACTAAGCCCCATCATCACAGAGGAGCGAGGTCCCATGTACGTCTGCCTGTGTTACGGAGTAACCGAGAGTGAAATTCGCCAAGCGGTGCACGAGGGCGCCTGTTCCCTGCCCGAGCTGCAACAGTGTCTGGGCGTTAGCTCGGGCTGCGGCAAATGCGGCGAGTGCGCGCTTCAGGTGATCAATCAAACGCTCAGCACGCTGCCTCGCAATACGGTGTTCAATAGCGCCTGAACACGGTAAGCTGATCCCTCGTCAAATTAAGCCGCATTCCATCAAACACCGGAGGATAACGTGTGAAAGGGGATCAAAAGGTTATACAGCATCTAAACCGCATACTCGGCAATGAGTTAACGGCCATCAACCAATATTTTCTGCATGCGCGCATGTACAAGAGTTGGGGCTTTGACGAACTCAACGAACACGCGTACAAAGAATCAATCGATGAAATGAAACATGCCGACCGTCTCATCGAGCGCATTCTGTTCCTGGAAGGCCTGCCGAACCTGCAGGATATCGGCAAATTGATGATAGGCGAAAACGTACCGGAGGCGCTTAGATGCGATTTGCAGTTGGAGCGGCTGGCCCACCCCGCGCTACTCGAGGCGATCGCTTACTGTGAATCGTGTTCCGATTATGTCTCGCGCGAATTGTTCGAGGATATTCTAGAAAGCGAAGAAGAGCATATAGACTGGCTGGAGACCCAACTGGAATTGATTGATAAGCTTGGGCTGGGAAATTATCTACAGTCGAAGATATAAAAGGCGATAAACATGGCGGCCCGTCAGGCCGCCATCAATGCAACACCCTGTATCCACTGCTCGTTCTATGTCTTGCGGCTACCTTCCCGGTAGGTCTGCTTTCCGTAGTCAAAGGCATCTTTCGCCGCATCTCGTCCGCGATCCAGCCACTCCCTGCCCTTTTCGGCCAAATCTTCGGCCTGATCGCTGAATTCCTGTGCCTTGGTCTTTAAATAATCGCGGCCTTCATCGGCGCGCTCACGGATTAATTTACGCGTTTCCTCGCCGGCGCGCGGCGCAAGCAACAGACCTGCAATGGCGCCTACGCCCAATCCCAACAATACAAAGCCTAAATTAGATCCACTGTTCGAGTTCATAAACATCTCCTTAATTTTAAATCTCTTAGCTCTTTAGCCATGAATACCAATGGCTCATTATTTATGACAACGGATTTTGCCGAATTGCACAAAAATTATGGCACTGCCGGCTAAACCCTTATCAAGCTTCCGAGACCGGCATGTTCCAGGGCTTTATTGAGATGGCGGCGGATGGCATGCGCATCTTCAAATTGCAGCACCTCTTCCAGCAGGCGTTGCGCCTGAACCCGGGTGAAATTGCGCATAACCCACTTCACACGGGGCAGGCTGACTACGCTCATGCTTAAGCTATCGATGCCCATCCCCAGCAATAAGATGGCCGAGGCCGGGTCGCCGGCCATTTCCCCGCACACGGTTACCGGTTTGTGGTGACGATGCGCGCCCGCCACCACCTGCATCAGCGCCTGCAACACGGCCGGATGCAAGCTGTCATACAACTCTGCAACCCGCGCGTTATTGCGGTCCACCGCCAGCAGGTATTGAGTCAGGTCGTTGGTGCCCACCGAGAGAAAATCGACGCGCTTAGCAATAATATCGGCTTGGTATACCGCGGAAGGAACCTCGATCATCACCCCCACGCGCGGCATAACAATAGATTCCCCCGCGTCGATCAGTTCTTCATAGGCGCGCCTGAGCAGCTTCAGCGCGTCATCCACCTCGGCCACCGTGCTGATCATGGGCAAGAGCACGTGCAGGTTGGTCAGGCCGGTGCTCGCGCACAACATCGCCCGCAGTTGCACGAGAAAAATTTCCGGATGATCCAGAGTGATGCGTATGCCGCGCCAGCCCAGAAACGGGTTGTCTTCGTGGATGGGAAAATACGGCAATGACTTGTCTCCGCCGACATCGAGCGTGCGCAGAGTTACCGGCTTGGGTGAAAAGGCCTCAAGCACCTGGCGATAAATCAGCCGCTGCTCCTCTTCACCGGGAAAACGTTCACGCACCATAAAGGGAAACTCGGTGCGGTACAGACCGATGCCTTCCACGTCGCTATTTTGCGAAATGCTGAGATCGGATAGCAA
>JBDSTW010000181.1:0-2032 GCA_039928055.1 Gammaproteobacteria bacterium
GTCATCCTGAGCATAGCGAAGGATCTGGATTTAATATCAGATTCTTCGGAGGCCGATGCCCCCTCAGAATGGCAAAAACAGGAAATTCCTTGGCGTCTTTGCGCCTTAGCGTTGAATATTTAAAATATTGAGTATTTAAAATAATGGCCATGACTATACACGTTGACATCGTTAGCGCCGAGGCGGAGATCTTTTCCGGTCTTGCCGAGATGGTGTTTGCCCCCGGCTCGGAAGGCGAACTCGGGATACTGCCGCGTCATGCCCCGCTGCTCACGATCTTGCGGCCCGGCGAAGTGCGGGTAAAAATACCCGATGGCGATGAAGAATCGTTTTATGTCTCCGGCGGCATCCTGGAAATCCAGCCGCACGTGGTGACTATTCTTTCCGACACCGCGTTGCGCGCCAAAGACGTCGACGAAGCGGCGGCGCTGGAGGCCAAGCAGCGCGCCGAAAAGGCGATGGAAGATCGCAGCTCCGATATCGACTACGCCAAGGCCGCAGGTGAACTCGCCGCCGCCGTTGCCCAGCTGCAGGCCATCCAACGCCTGCGCAAGAGATTGGGGCGCTAAACACCGCCTTGGAGCACACGTCCATCCACGGCCTACCGCCCTGCCCCGCCCCCCAAATTGCCTCAGCCTATTCCTCTCCGCTAGTTCGTAGTTTATGCTTTGACGCATGAACCTCAGCGTCATCATCCTCGCCGCCGGTCAGGGCAAACGCATGTGTTCGAGTTTGCCGAAAGTTCTTCACCTGCTCGCCGGAAAACCCCTGCTTGAACATGTGGTCACAACGGCGCAGCATTTGGGCGCGCAGCAAATTCAGGTTGTCTATGGCTACGGGGGCGATACCGTGCCGTCGCGCCTCCCTCATTTAAAGGTAAATTGGGTAGAACAGGCCGAGCAGTTGGGCACCGGCCATGCCGTGGCCAAGGCAATGCCGTTTGTGAAAGAGGGCAAGGTGCTGGTGCTCTACGGCGATGTGCCGCTGGTCTCGGCGGCCACTTTACACCGGCTGCTGGATGCGGCCGACCCTGCACTGAGTCTGTTGACCATGCAGCGAAACGACCCAACCGGTTACGGCCGAATAATGCGCGATGAGCAAAACAGGGTGCTGCGCATCGTCGAGGAAAAAGATGCCAGCCCCAGCGAACGCCAGGTCACTGAAATAAATACCGGCATCCTGGCTGTGGATGCTGAGCACCTGCGCAGCTGGGTCGGTGCACTGAAAAACAATAACCTACAAGGCGAGTTTTATCTCACCGATATCATTGCGCTGGCGGTGCGTGATGGTGTGCCCATCAACACCGTATCCCCCGGTTCCGACGTCGAAGTGTTGGGCGTGAATAACAAGGCGCAACTCGCCGAGTTGGAACGCCATTACCAGCGCGCGCAGGCGCAGCAATTAATGCTGCAAGGCGTGACACTTTATGACCCTGAACGCTTCGACCTGCGCGGCGAATTAAGCGCGGGCAGCGATGTAGTGATTGATGTTAATGTTATCCTGGAAGGCAAGGTCACATTGGGCGACCGCGTACGTATCGGTCCCAATGTGTGGATACGCAATGCTAAAATTGGCAACGATGTAGAGGTGCTGGCCAATTGCGTTATTGAGGATGCCGCGATCGAGACAGGTTGCCGCATTGGCCCGTTTGCACGCATACGCCCCGAGACGCGGCTCGCGCAAGGCGTACACATCGGCAATTTTGTCGAGGTAAAAAAATCCACGGTCGGAGCTAACTCCAAGATCAATCACCTGAGTTATGTGGGCGACACAAGCATCGGAAAAAACGTCAACATCGGAGCAGGCACTATTACCTGCAATTACGACGGCGTGAACAAGCATCGCACCATTATCGGCGACGACGTCTTCATCGGCTCCGACACGCAACTCGTCGCGCCCGTGGAGATCGGATCGGGTGCCACGATTGGCGCGGGATCGACTATCACGTCTAATGCGCCGGCGGACAAGTTGAGCCTGACGCGCGTTAAGCAGCAAACGGTAGATGATTGGCAACGGCCTAAGAAAAAGAATT
>JBDSTW010000182.1:0-10297 GCA_039928055.1 Gammaproteobacteria bacterium
GCAACCGCATTAAAATACGCTCGCTCAACTTCATGCGCGGACGCACCTTTCTCAATAAATTCGTCATCATCGACGAGGCGCAGAACCTGACCTCGAAGCAGATGAAGACCTTGATCACGCGCGCCGGGCCGGGCACAAAGGTTGTTTGCCTGGGCAATGTGGCGCAGATCGACACACCTTATTTAACCGAAACCACTTCGGGCCTGACCTATGTCGTGGATCGCTTCAAGGGCTGGGAGCACAGCGGCCATATCACGCTGCTGCGCGGCGAGCGCTCGCGCCTGGCGGATTACGCCTCGGAAGTTTTATAGCTCATACGGCGGGCGCCGCCCACCGTACATATCACTGAGAAGTTGATAATTATCATAATTTCATTTACACACTACGTTATGGTACTGTTTGGGCACCACGCTTGACCTTAAATTTGGAGAACGACCTAATGTCGCCCATACCACTTATTGGCTTAGCCCTGCTTATCATCGGCGGCGGCTTGGTATATCTGGGGCTTTACACCGCCGATTCATTATTCCTTTTGCAATCGGCGCTATGGCATTTTTTTGATCACATGCAAATGATGTGGAGCCAAATGACGCAAACGCCGCGCATCTATATCGGCAGCGGCGCGCTGATCTTCCTCATCGGGTTGATAATGCTGCTCAAGCCCAGACGCAGGCACGAGCGCGTCGGCGAGTTTTTTTAATCTACCGGCTTACTCCAGCGCGAGAATAAATCGCCACTGGGCCGCGGTCACCGGCATGATGGACAGGCGATTGCCGCGCTGCACCAGCGGCATGGCGTGCAATTCCGCATGCTGCTTTAATTCAGCGAGGCTGATGGTGCGCCGCAACGTGCGCACATAGCGCACATCGACGCGATACCAGGTCGGCCTTTGCGGGTCACTCTTGGGGTCGTGGTGGGGATCGCTACCATCAAACGCACTAGCATCGGGATAGCCTTCCGTGACGATTTCCATAATCCCTACAATTCCCGGGAGCGCGCAACTGGAATGGTAAAAGAAGGCCTGATCGCCGGGCCGCATTTGATCGCGCATCATATTGCGTGCCTGGTAATTGCGCACCCCATCCCAAGGCTCGGTACGAGCCGGCCGGGCCTTAAGGTCTTCTATCCCGAACGTATCCGGCTCTGACTTCATTAACCAATAATTCATACGCATCACCCCGTTCCCGGCGGCAAATCCAATCCGCCCGGGTTTTCAAGCCAAGGTTTTGTTAACCCAGCCTATTCGTTACAATACCTCATGACTCCGTATTCCAAGCCCTTGCTGAATCTGGCCCGGCACGACCACGCCTCCCTGCCTGACGCTGCGCTTCAGAAGCTCGGTCGGGCCGTTATCGAAACGGAGGCGCGCGCGGTTACCGCACTGGCCGCACGCATCGATGCCGATTTCGTGAAGGCCTGCCATTATATGCTGAACTGCGCGGGCCGCATTATCGTACTGGGTATGGGTAAATCGGGGCATATCGGCAGCAAGATCGCCGCCACCCTGGCCAGCACCGGCAGTCCGGCTTTTTTTGTGCACCCGGGCGAGGCCAGCCACGGCGATCTGGGCATGATCATGGCAAACGATGTGGTGGTCGCCTTATCCAATTCCGGCGAAACCGCTGAGATCCTCACCATCCTGCCGTTGATCAAGCGCCTGGGGGTGCCCCTCATTGCCCTTACCGGAAACCCGACCTCGACCATTGCGCGCCTGGCGAGCGTCAGCATCGATGTAAGCGTGGCGGAAGAGGCCTGCCCGCTGGGCCTCGCGCCCACCTCCAGTTCGACGGCCACGCTCGCCATGGGTGATGCCCTGGCCATTACCTTACTGGAGGCGCGCGGCTTTACCGCGGAGGATTTTGCGCGCGCCCATCCCGGTGGGCGGCTCGGCCGGCGCCTGTTATTGATCAGCGACATCATGCACACGGGCAGCGCCATTCCGCAGGTCACCGAACAGGCGCGCCTCAGCGAGGCGCTCGTGGAGATGACTAAAAAAGGGCTGGGCATGACCTCGGTTGTGGATGCCGGACAGCATATCGTGGGTATCTTTACCGATGGCGATCTGCGCCGTGCATTGGATCGTGAAATTAACGTGCATACGACCCTCATCAGCGAGATCATGACACGCAATTACAAGACCGCCAAGCCCGGCAGTCTTGCCGCCGAGGCCCTGCAACTCATGCAGGAATACAAGATCAATGCCCTGCCTATTATTGATGAAGAAAACAAGTTGCTCGGCACGCTTAATATGCACGACCTGCTGCGCGCGGGGATTGTTTAATGGAGGCAGGTACAAGAGAACAGATACAAGATACCAGTAAAGGAGCAGTCCGGAACGTTTTTACTTTCCCCTTGTATCTTGTACCTTGTATCCGGGATTCCCATGCAAGACATTCTTGACCGGGCCGCCCGCATCAAGCTGGTGGTATTCGATGTAGACGGCGTGCTCACCGACGGCAGCCTGTTTCTCGGCGATGAGGGCCAGGAATACAAGGCATTCCATTCGCGCGACGGGCATGGCATGAAGATGCTCATGCAGCACACGCGCGTTACCGTCGCGGTGATTACCGGCCGTACCTCGGGCGTGGTCAAACACCGCATGGCCAGCCTTGGCATTGAGCATGTGTACCAGGGGCAATTGGAAAAACTGCCCGCCTTCCAAACGCTCATCAAGGAGCTCAATGTGCGCGCGGAAGAGTCCGCCTATGTCGGTGATGATGTCGTGGATTTACCTATCATGCGCCGCGTGGGGCTGGCGATTGCCGTGCAGGACGCCCACCCGCTGGTCAAAAAACACGCCCACTGGCAGACTCAGCATGCCGGAGGGCATGGTGCGGCCCGGGATGTTTGCGAGTTGCTCATGGAGGCGCATGGGGTGCTTGAGACGCAACTGGAAAAATATTTGTTATAGTGCGCGACGCACGCAAAATATTCGACCGCCGCACGCTCGTCGTCTTGCTGGCCCTACTCGTGCTGGCGGGCCTGACTCAATGGCTGTTGAATATAAATGAAACCCCCAGCGCGACGTCATCCAACGCACACGCTCCGGACTATACGATGGAAAATTTCACCATTACGGCGATGGACATGCAGAGCAGGCCCAAGCACAGGTTGCAAGCCACCTTCATGGCCCACTACCCCGATAACGACAGCACGGAATTTACCAGTCCGCATATTACAATATTCGGCGCGGACAAGGCCCCTTGGGAGATCTACGGCAAACGCGGCTGGATGTCCGGGGGCCGCGAACTTATTTTACTGAAAGGAGACGTGCTCATCGAAAATGCGCAAGCCCCGCCGCGCGATCGCCTGCGCATGGTAACAAAAAATCTGCGCGTGCTGCCGGATGAGCAATATGCCGAGACCGCACAGCCGGTGACCATCACCGGCCAGACCAGCGTCACGTATGCCACGGGAATGCGTGCTTACCTCAAGGATGGCCGACTGCAATTACTTTCGAAGGTACGAGGAACTTATGCGCCTAAAGCCAAGCCCGCGCAGCATTAATTTATTGCTGTTAATTTCACTGCTGCTGCCCCTGCCGGCATTGGCGCTGACTACCGATCAGGATCAGCCGATCAATATTGAAGCCGACACCGCCGATCTCGATGATAATGCAGGTACCACCATCTATCGCGGCAACGTCATCGTAACCCAGGGCAGCCTGCGCCTGACCGGCGATACGGTGACGGTGTTCAGCCCCGGGCGCACCCTGAAAAAGGTTATAGCCGAAGGCAATCCAGCGCACTTCAGGCAGCGCCAGGATAATAAAAACGAGGACATGCGCGCTCAATCTCGCATCATGACCTACCTGGTAGACGAAGAAAAACTGGTGTTACAGGAAGATGCGCACCTGTGGCAAGGACAAGACGAAATCAGCGGCAATCGCATTGACTATGATCTTAAGACGGAAATCGGGAAAGCCATCAGGGGCGAAAAGGAACGCGTCAAGGTGATCATTCAGCCCCGAGCTAAAACCCAGCCGTCAACACCGGCGGAACCCGCTCAGCCATGAACCGTTGCCAATGAGTCAGTTGGTTGCGCAACATCTTGGCAAGCGCTACAAATCGCGGGATGTGGTCAAGGATGTCTCACTGGAAGTGCAAAGCGGCGAGATCGTCGGACTGCTGGGGCCAAACGGCGCGGGTAAGACCACCTGCTTTTATATGATCGTCGGGCTGATTCCCTGCGAGCAAGGATCGATCACCCTCGACCAACATGATATTACCGGCTACCCCATGCACACGCGCGCACGCTTGGGGATAGGCTATTTACCGCAAGAGCCTTCGGTATTTCGCAAACTGTCGGTTGCCGACAATATCCTTGCCATACTGCAAACACGGCAACTCGGATACGCGCAGCAAAAAGAAATTCTGGAAGGTCTGCTACAGGAGTTTCACCTGCGCCATCTTCGCAACAGTATAGGCATCAGCCTGTCCGGCGGCGAGCGGCGGCGCGTGGAAATCGCACGCGCCCTGGCAACCGATCCGCGCTTTATTTTACTGGATGAGCCCTTTGCCGGCGTCGATCCTCTCTCGGTGCTGGATATTCAGGCGATTATCCGGCATCTGAGTGGCCGTGGCATCGGCATACTCATCACCGACCACAAGGTCCGCGAGACCTTGGGTATTTGCAACCGCGCTTATATAATGAACGCGGGCACGCTGATTGCCAGCGGGACGCCCGCAGAAATCCTGCGTGATCAGCAGGTCAAGGAGGTCTACCTGGGTGAGCATTTCCAGCTTTGAACGCCCGCCTGCTCTGTCCGCCGTCTGACGCAAATTCAACCAGGATCAACAGAATATCGGTGCCCAACGAAGCCTCGCGTGCGATTGTTACTGCCTTGAGCTGCGGAATTGCGTTAAAATGGCTGAGCCTTAGCTGGTATTTCTGCATCAGCCTTGGGCAATTGGACTTTCATCTGTAAGTGGTCTCACACGGCAAGTGTATTAAAGGCTCGTGCGTAATTAAGGATTGCTGCAGGTTTATTAACGGAAATCTCACCGCTTATGAAATAGTCCTGTAATAATCAGGGGTCTTCGGGTACAAGCGGGCAAACAGCTACACATGAAACAAACCATCCAACTTCGGCTCGGTCAACATCTGACGATGACGCCGCAGCTACAACAGGCGATCCGTCTCTTGCAGTTATCCACTACGGAACTTCAATTAGAAGTCCAGCAAGCCCTGGACTCCAACCTGATGCTGGAGCCTGCCGATGATGAGACCGAGCAAGATATTGCCGACCTGGCAGATCTATCCGCTACCTCCACGTTTGACAACGCACCCGCGAGCGACACCTTATCATCCTCCAACACGGAGACGGAGCGGGATTCCGATGACCGGGATGGCGAGTCCCTCGAAGTCGATAGCGCCTGGGACGATATTTACGATAGCGCCGCACCGCACACCCAAAATTCCGATCAGGCGGCGGGCGAATATGAAAACCAGGGCAATGCCGACGAGAGCCTGTCCGATCATTTACTCTGGCAGATGCGCCTCACGCCGTTTTCCGACACCGATCGAGTCATTGCCATGGCGATTATCGATTCGGTCATGGACGATGGCTACCTCAGCGATACGCTTGAAAATATTCTCACGGGTATTCAAGGTGAGCTGAAAGAGGATGCCGAGGGCGTACCCGAGCACGATATTAGAATCGAAGAGGTCGAGGCGGTACTGCATTGCATACAAAATTTTGGTCCGCCGGGGGTGGCGGCGCGTAACCTGTCCGAGTGCCTGCTGCTCCAGCTGCAACAGTTAAGCCCCGACACACCCTGGTTGGCCGAGGCAAAGCGCCTGGTAAAAGATCATCTGGACCTGCTGGCCAATCACGATTATTCGCAGCTGATGCGCCAAATGAAAATTCCGGAGTCCGCTCTGGGCGGTGTCGTCGAACTCATTCAAACCCTGAACCCACGTCCCGGCGGCCAGATCACCGCTTCGCGCCCGCAATACGTCATCCCGGACGTCTATGTTAAAAAACACGAGGGCATGTGGCGAGTGGAACTCAATCCTGCAGCCGCGCCGCGGGTACGCATTAACACGCAATACGCAAGCCTGATCCGCCGTGCGGACAATAGTAATGATAATAATTACCTGAAAAATCACTTGCAAGAGGCGCGTTGGTTTATCAAGAGCTTGCGCAGCCGCAATGAAACCTTGCTTAAGGTTGCTACTTGCATTGTCGAGCGCCAACGTAATTTTTTAGAACACGGCGAAGAGGCCATGCGCGCAATGGTGCTGCATGATGTTGCCGAGGCGGTCAATATGCACGAGTCGACCATCTCGCGCGTGACAACGCAAAAATACATGCACACGCCACGCGGAATTTTTGAGCTTAAATATTTTTTCTCCAGCCACGTGAACACAACCATCGGCGGAGAATGTTCCGCTACTGCGATCCGTGCGTTGATCAAAAAACTGGTGTCGAATGAGGGAACCTCGAAGCCCTTAAGCGACAGCAAAATAGCGGACATCCTGTTGAAACAAGGCATTAACGTCGCACGCCGCACCGTTGCAAAATATCGCGAATCCCTGGCGATCCCGCCGTCCAATGAACGAAAACGCCTGTCATAATCAAAAGGAGTTCTTATGCAAATCAATCTGAGTGGCCATCATGTCGAGATCACACCAGCCCTGCGTGCCTACGTATTAAGTAAATTAGAGCGCCTGGAGCGTCACTTTGACCAGGTTACCGATATACGCGTGACCCTGAGCGTGGAAAAATTGCGCCAGAAGGCGGAGGCCACTATCAATATCAGTGGCGGCAGTCTGTTCGCCGACGCCGAGGATCAGGATTTATATGCCGCCATCGATGCGCTGAGTGACAAACTTGACCGCCAGATTAAAAAGCATAAGGAAAAAGTTACCGACCACCACCGTGCCAACGGCGCCCTGAAAGTACAGAAACATGATTAGCCGCGCCGGACCGGCTTCAAATCATTTTCAAGCAGGGGCGCCGTATTCAATGCCATGAAGATAGCCGACCTTATTACCCCTGAACGCATCGCGCATGACGTGAAGGCTGTCAGCAGGAAGCGCGTGCTCGAACTACTGAGCAGCCTGATAGCCAGCGGACAAACCCAGCTCACGCAAAAAGATGTCTTTGAGAGTCTGCTGACCCGCGAGCGTCTGGGTGGCACGGGCCTGGGACGCGGTTTAGCGCTGCCCCACGGCCGGCTGAAAAATCTCGATCGGGCCCTGGGCGCCTTTGTAAAACTGGAGAACGGTGTCGATTTCGATGCCAACGACAAGCAGCCGGTTGACCTGCTGTTTGCCCTGGTGGTGCCGGAAAAATCCACCGACGAACACCTGCAAATCCTTGCCACCCTGGCGCAGATGTTTAGTGACAGACATATTCGCGAGAAGTTGCGCATGGCCGACTCCGGCAATGCCTTATATGATCTGCTCCTGCAATGGCAGCCGCCCCGCTAGATTTGCCATGCCTGCCAGCCACATTACTTTGCACGGTGTGTTCCTGGAAATATCGGGGCTGGGTGTACTGCTCAGCGGCCCGGCTGGAGTCGGCAAGGGCGAGCTTGCCCTGGAACTCATTACACGCGGGCATCGTTTGATTGCCGATGACGCGCCTGAGTTTACCCCGGCAGCCGGCGCCCGGGTAATCGGCTCCTGCCCTGCTTTATTGCAAGGCTTTCTGGAGGTGCGTGCGCTGGGAATCCTGAATATACCTGCGCTGTTCGGCACTCAGGCAATTGCTATGCAGGCCGAACTGGGCTTTATCGTAGAACTCGCGCAATCTGACGAGAAAATAGTGCACACGATCGATAACCCCTCCATCGGCATGCGCGCGATATTCGATGCGCAAATCCCGCAGACCGTCTTGCAGACTCGACCGGGACGCAATCTGGCGGTCTTAGTCGAGTGCCTGGTACGCAATTATCTTCTGCAATCTCAAGGCTATCACGCGGCGCGCGAGTTCGGCCTGCTGCAGGGCCAAGCCATAGCCAAGCTCAGCTCATGAGACTCATTATTATCAGCGGTCTGTCCGGTTCCGGAAAAAGCACCGCCCTGCAGGAACTCGAAGACCTCAGCTACTATTGCATCGACAACCTTCCAATCGGTCTGTTGCCCACTTTCGCCACGCAGATGATCAATACCTCCCAGCGCATTCATAAAAATGCCGCCGTCAGCATCGATGCACGCAACCTGGCCGAAGATCTGCAACTCTTTCCGGACGTACTCGGCGAGCTTAGGGGGTCGGGCCTGATCTGCGAGATATTTTTTCTCCAGGCCGATGATAAAACGCTGCTTAAACGCTTCAGCGAGACACGCCGTAAACACCCGTTGACGCGTCTAGGCATCCCGCTGGCGGAGGCCATTGCCCACGAGCGCACCCTGCTCGGCCCCATGCTGGCAAACGCCGATGTGCACATCGATACCGGCCATACCAATGTGCATGAACTGCGCGAACTCGTACGCAAGCGCGTTGAAACGACCAGTTCAAGCCCCATGTCGCTGCTGTTCCAATCCTTCGGTTACAAAAAAGGCATCCCCGCCGATGCCGATTTCGTCTTTGACCTGCGCTGCCTGCCGAATCCGCATTGGGAAGCACAGCTGCGACCGCTCAGCGGCCTTGATCTCGAAGTGGCCAGCTTTCTTGAGGCGCAGCCGCTGGTACGGCGCATGTTTGAAGAATTGAAGGTCTTTCTTGAGGCATGGATTCCGGCGTTCGAGGCTGATAATCGCAGCTATATGACCATAGCCCTGGGCTGCACGGGCGGCCAGCACCGCTCCGTCTACCTGGCGAAATTGTTAGCGGAACATTTTCGCCAGACGCGCGATAATGTGCTCCTTCGCCACCGCGAATTGTCCAATATACACCCCTACCGGGAATCGCACTCTTCGCCGGAGCCGTCATGACTATTGGTTTACTCATCGTAACGCACAATAATATCGGTAATGATTTGGTGGATACGGCAACCGCCATGCTGGGGGTGTGTCCGCTCGCCACCGAGATACTCGCTGTTTCGCAAAATTGCGATCCCGAGATGTTGCGGCGCAAGGCCAAACAACTTATTACAGCGCTCGATCAAGGTAACGGCGTCCTGGTGCTTACCGATATTTACGGCTCGACGCCGAGCAATATCGCGGGCAGTTTAATGGAGGCAGGGCGCGTAGAGGTGGTGTCCGGCATCAATCTGCCCATGCTGATTCGCGTGTTGAATTATCCGCGGCTGAGCCTGGGCGAACTTACCGAGAAGGCCGTCAGCGGCGGCAAGGACGGTATCTTATGTCGGCCCCGCGCCTTGCCTAAACAATAAGTGATACGCAAGCGGGTCACGATCTGCAACAAGCTGGGGCTGCACGCGCGTGCCGCGGCGAAATTCGTCACCCTGGCCGCGCAATTCACCAGCGATATTCAACTCGCGCGCGGCCGGCAGCAGGTCAGCGGCAAAAGTATCATGGGCGTGATGATGCTGGCGGCGAGCCAAGGCACGCGGCTGGTAATCATTGCGCACGGCATGGACGCACGCGCAGCCGTACAGAAACTTACCGAGCTGATCGAAAGGCGTTTCGACGAGGCGGAGTAAGGGCAGCCTGTGCTACTTTTTTAGCCCGTGTTAATAGCTTTGCCCTCGTCAAAACTGTAATCTCGTCATCATCGCCTGGGTTGTCTTACTTGCTGAAAACAATAGCCTTGGCAGCACGTTCACTACCCAAATAAAGCACTATAATTATACGATAAGCAGATGTCTTGCGCGCAGCAAGCCGTGCCGCATGGCACATGAACCTGAGCGTCCGCGGCTGGCGGCACAGGCTGCAACTTAACTGGCGGAGAATTTTGATGACCGCAACGCTGGAACAAACACCCAACCGGTTACGCGACCTGGCCGCCGCGTTGCAGAGCGGCACCTTATTGCAGGCGCGCATGATGTTGAACGGCCTGCATCCGGCCGAGATCGCCAGTCTGCTGGAGTCTTTGCCGCTGGAACAGCGCGAGCTGGTGTGGGAACTGGTCGATGCGGAACACGAGGGCGATGTGCTGCTTTACGTCAACGATGCCGTGCGCGCCAATCTTATCCGCCAGATGGAAACTCACGAGCTGGTGGCGGCGACCGAGGGTCTGGCAACCGACGATCTGGCCGACATCCTGCAGGATCTGCCCGAAACCGTAATACGTGAAGTCTTGCAGTCCATGGACGCGCAAGATCGCCAGCGCCTCGAATCGGTGATGTCTTATTCCGAGGATACCGCAGGCGGACTGATGAACACCGACACCATCACGCTGCGTGCGGATGTGACTGTCGATGTGGTACTGCGCTACCTGCGCCGC
>JBDSTW010000183.1:0-2162 GCA_039928055.1 Gammaproteobacteria bacterium
GACGGCTGTGAAATCCTCAGCATCGACGCGCCCAAAACCGTGGCCGAGATCGAGGCCGTGATGGCGGTCGGTTCACCGCATTAGTTCCTGATATTATAAAAACTCAACGCAAAGACGCAAAGGGAAAAACCATGCTGAAGCAGATAATCCGCAGAGAGTTATTAACTGGCCACATATTACCTGTATCTTTTTGAACATCTTTCCTGCGCGTTCTTTGCGCCCCTTTGCGTTTTTGCGTTGAGATTCCAAACGTTGAAAGGTATCGTCACGATGGACACCGACTACGACATCCTCATTATCGGCGCGGGTATGGTCGGCGCGAGTCTCGCCTGCGCACTGCGCGGGCAACCGCTGCGCATCGGGCTGATCGAAGCCGTATCTTTCGGCGCCGATGTCCCGGCGGATAATCGGCTTAATTATGACGCCCGCACCACGGCGCTTTCCTATGGCACCCGGCGCATCTTCGAAGGCATGGGCTTGTGGAGCACTCTGGCCGAATACGCAACCCCGATTAAAAAAATCCATGTCTCGGATCAGGGCCATTTCGGCTTCACGCGTCTGGATTGCGCCGAGCAGGGGCTCGAAGCACTCGGTTACGTGGTGGAAAATGCCGTGTTGGGAAGCTTGTTTGCGGATACTCTCAAAACCCTGCCGAATGTGGAATTGATCTGCCCCGCGCGGGTCGAGGATATCGCCATCGGTGTTGAGTGTGCGCAAGTGGGCATCCACTTGAAGGATGGCGGCAAGCGCACGGTCACGGCGCGCCTGGTTGTTCTTGCGGACGGCCGTAAATCTACCGTGCGCGAGCGTCTGGGTATTCGCGTCGGCGAGCGGAATTACGGTCAAAGCGCTGTGATTGCAAATATTTCCCCCGAATACCCGCACAACAATGTGGCTTACGAACGCTTCACCAAGGGCGGCTCGCTGGCCTTGTTACCGATGAGCGAAAATCGCTGTGCCGTGGTGTGGACATTGCCCGATGAGCAATTGGATGCGGTCATGGCCCTGAATGAGGTGGCTTTTCTTGAGGCCCTGCAAAAGCAGTTTGGCCGGCGCTTAGGCAAGCTGCTGCACGCCAGCAAGCGTCATGCCTATCCGCTGGCGCCAATGCGCGCGCAGGAATTAATTCGCCCACGCCTGGCCTTGATCGGTAATGCCGCTAATACCTTGCACCCTATCGCCGGGCAGGGTTTTAATCTCGGCCTGCGCGACGTGGCGGCGCTTGCGGAGGTGCTCGTCGATGCCGCCGGGAAGGGGCAGGAGGTAGGCGATCTGAGCGTATTACAGGCTTATGCCGATTGGCGCCGCCGCGACCATCGTCTCGTGCCGGGCTTGACGGATGCCTTGGTGGGTATTTTCTCTACGGACTTCGCCCCGTTGGTCGCCGCGCGCAATCTTGCTTTAGTCGCCCTTGATATAGTGCCCCTGGCCAAGACCGTATTTGTCCGGCAGGGTATGGGAATGATAGGCCGGCAGCCGCGCCTGGCGCGCGGATTGCCTTTATAATTATGCAAGTTGTATTGGATCCGCGCATTGAGGTGATCAAGAACAGTTTCGATGTTGACGACGCCGTTTTTCACGGCCTGATGGCGCTGGGCGTACTCAAGGAGATCGTCATCAAAAGCAAGGGTGCCCATCATAAATGCTGGTCTGCCTTCATGCAGCGCACCGGGCGTTTTTCCGAATCAGCCCTTGATTATGCGCCGTGGAGCAAAAACGAGCTGCTGGAATATGCCAGCCTGATTCTCGACATGAGTGACCCGTCCCACCCCCTTTGCGACTATGTGCGCAACGGCATGGCGGCGTTAACCGATTTTTCTCCGCAGGCCAGCGCGGAATACGAGCATTTGATCAATGTAGGGGCGAGTGTTAATCGTCCACCCTATGCACTGATACGCATTTGATAGCTCGGGAAATGGCGTTGCATCTCCGCCCCATCGAGCCGTCAATTTTCGTGCTAAACTTTCCGGCACCTCACTACAGATTAAAACTCTATGTCAGGCAATAGCATCGGCAAACTGTTCACCGTCACCAGCTTTGGCGAAAGCCATGGGCCGGCGCTCGGTTGCGTGGTGGATGGTTGTCCGCCGGGTATGGAATTATGCGAGGCGGATTTACAGATTGACCTCGATCGGCGCAAGCCCGGCACTTCGCGCCACACC
>JBDSTW010000184.1:0-2655 GCA_039928055.1 Gammaproteobacteria bacterium
GTTGTGTGCGTGGCAATGATCGACGAACCAGCGGAAATCATCGGGCGAACCGTGACGGCTGGTAGGCGCGTAGTAACCCAGGGTCTGATAACCCCATGAGCCATCATACGGGTGTTCTGTGATCGGCAGCAGTTCGATGTGGGTAAAGCCCAGGCGCCGCACATAGTCGACCAGGGCCCGCGCCAGTTCGCGGTAATCAAGAAAATTACCGTGCTCATCGCGCCGCCACGAGCCCAGGTGCACCTCGTAGATGGACATCGGTTTATGCAACCAATCGGCCGTTGCGCGGCCCTGCATCCAAGACTTATCTTTCCATGCAAATGAACTATCGGGGGAGATCACCGATGCGGTGCTGGGGCGCAATTCAAAGCATTGTCCGTAGGGGTCCGATTTCAGGTGTACATGACCATGGTGGTCACGGATTTCAAACTTGTAAAAAAGACCGGCTTCGAGCCCGGGGATAAATAATTCCCAAACACCTTTATCGCCGCGCACGCGCATAGGGTGGCGGCGGCCGTCCCAGGCATTAAAATTACCCACCACACTCACGCGCGCGGCATTCGGCGCCCACACGGCAAATAGCGTGCCTGATATGCCGTCGACGCTACGGGTATGCGCACCCATGAAGCGATACGCATGCCAGTGTTTTCCCTCGGCGAACAGATGCAGATCGTACTCGGAAAGCTGCGGCGGAAAACAGTAAGGGTCGTAGCCGCGTAAACTGTTGTGGCTGGCATCTTCCCAGGTCAGCTGATAATGCCCGGGGACTTGCGCGGACTCCCCGTGCCACTCAAACAGATCGGTTCCGGGCAGCCGCTGCATCGGTAACCGGGCCGCCGGAGTCTCTATGCTGATCTGTGCCGCCCCCGGGATGTAGGCACGAATAACGCTTTCTTGTGCGCCCAGGGTATGCCTGCCCAACACGGAAAAAGGGTCGTGGTGGCGCGCCTCTACCAGCATTTGCAGCTCGCCGGTGAAAACTGATCGGGTGGGCGGTTTTTCCATGCGTGATGTTCGATTGGTCATAATAATAAGGACAGCACCTGCAACAGCGGGTGAGACGGAAGGAAATTATATGGCATAATACCACCCGCATTCGGTGTTCAGGTTAACATAAAGTCAACTCACCCTCTTTACACATACAAGGACCGACAAGGAAATTCCAATGCAAGCCGCCGGTCACAAAAAGCGTGTTGTTCAACACCGTACACGCAACGCTTTAGCACTCATACTTGCCGGTGGCCGTGGTTCCCGGCTCGAACAACTGACCCTGTGGCGTGCAAAACCGGCCGTACCGTTCGGCGGCAAGTTTCGCATCATCGATTTTCCCCTATCCAACTGCATCAATTCCGGCATTCGCCGCATCGGCGTACTCACGCAATACAAGGCACACTCGCTGATCGGGCACATCCAGCGCGGCTGGGGTTTTCTACGCGGTGAATTCGGCGAGTTTGTGGAATTGCTGCCCGCCCAGCAGCGCATCGAAACCTCATGGTATGCCGGTACGGCCGACGCCATCTATCAAAATCTCGATATCATCCGCCAGCACAAGGCAAAATATATCCTCATCCTCGCCGGCGACCATAATTACAAGATGGAGTACGGCGGCATGATCGCCGCGCACGTGGAAAACCAGGCGGACATGACGGTCGGGTGCATCGAGGTTCCCCTGGAACAGGCCAAGGGCTTCGGCGTGATGACGGTGTCCCCCGAGGATCGCGTCATCGGCTTTTCCGAAAAACCCGAGCAGCCGGAACCCATGCCGGGCCATGCGGATATGGCTTTGGCGTCCATGGGCATTTATGTGTTTAATGCCTCATTTCTCTACGAGCAACTCATCAAAGACGCCGGTATGCCGCATTCGTCGCACGACTTCGGCAAGGACATCATTCCCGGAATCATCGATAAATACCATATTTGCGCCTACCGCTTCCATCAGGAGCAGAGTGATAAATCGGCGTATTGGCGTGATGTGGGAACGGTGGATGCCTACTGGCAGGCCAATCTGGAACTGATCGGCGTGACTCCGGAGCTCGACATTTACGATCAGGATTGGCCGATCTGGACCTATCAGGCACAATTGCCCCCCGCGAAATTCGTCTTCAACGATGATGACCGGCGCGGCATGGCCGTGGATTCCATGGTCTCCGGCGGCTGCATCATCTCGGGCGGCTATGTGTGCCACTCGCTGCTGTTCTCTCACGTCACGGTGCATTCGCATGCATCGGTCGTTGACTCGGTGATACTGCCGGACGTAGTAATCAATCGCCACTGCCGCTTGACCAAGGTAGTGGTCGACAAGGGCTGTGTTATTCCGGAGGGCACCGTGATCGGAGAAGACTTAACGGAAGATGCGCGGCGCTTTCACGTTACGCCGGGCGGGGTCGTGCTGGTGACACCCGAAATGCTCGGCCAGACCTTCCACCATGTTCGATAAAGAGCGCCTTAATGTTGTGCTGTGCTGGCACATGCACCAGCCGCAATACCGCGACCTGCTTTCCGGGACGTATGCGCTACCCTGGACCTATCTGCACGCGATCAAGGACTACGTCGATATGGCCGCCATCATGGAGGCCATTCCCGAGGCGCGCGCGGTAGTCAACTTTTCGCCCGTCATGCTCGAACAACTGGTCGATTACACCGCGCAGATCAACG
>JBDSTW010000185.1:0-1832 GCA_039928055.1 Gammaproteobacteria bacterium
AAATATGCCCTCCCGGTTTCCTGCTGCGCGCCGGTTGTTCAGAGAACAACCGGGAATATCACACCGGCGCCGACACCGACACCGATAGTAGTGCCGCCGCTTGCAATGGCGCTGGTTGCCGCGCCGCTGGTTACCATGCCACTGGTTACGGTATCGGCTGCATCGCCACCGTCCGTCGTGCTGGTCGTGCCCGAGATGCCGGTCGCAGAGACCCTTGAGACGCCACCGAAGCCCTACGTGGCGCCCGAGCGTCGGCGCAAACAATACCGTAACTAAGAACCGCAGGCCCTGCCATTGCTAATGGATAAAACATGCGTGCCGGGTCACTTGCGGTTGATGCGGGGCAGATTGACTCCGGAGGTCTGGAGAGCGGCCCCTGATCGGCAGTCCCGATTTTCTGTAGCCCGGACGATCACATGACAGCAGATGGAAAGAAGATCGAACAGCGCTTTTTGGCGACGTTGCAATACGCAAAGCGCCCAGGGAGCGAGCACCCGATTGCGGCCATCATCGCCAAAGGACTTTGCCTTGGCCTGCTGTCCGCCGGTTTGACCCTCTCCCCAGCTTTTGCAGCCGAGGATGTCGGGCAACTGTCCGGCCAAAAGCCAAGTTCTGCACATTCATCCGCGCCAGCCGTCGCCGGCACTCAGACGCAAGCTGTGCCGGCAAGTGCTCCCAAACGCGCGAACTTCGGGCGGGAGCATGCCTCCCTGGAAGCTTCGCGCATCGCAGACTGGATCGCCGATTCTGCGGACAATCAGGGAATGCCGTTCATGATTGTCGACAAGGTCGATGCCAAAGTCTTTGTATTCAATGCCGACGGCCGGCTCCGCGGCGCAGCCCCCACGCTGCTCGGCATGGCGCTTGGCGACGACTCCGTAGCCGGTATTGGCGAGCGGAAATTGTCGACTATACGTCCCGAGGAACGCACCACGCCGGCGGGTCGTTTTGTCGCGTCACTGGATTACAATCTCCACGGCCAGGAAATGTTATGGATTGATTATGAGACAGCCGTCTCTCTGCACCGGGTCGTCACGACCAAGCCCCAGGAGCGCCGCGCGCAACGTCTGGACAGCGCGACACCCGAGGACAACCGCATTTCCTATGGCTGCATCAATGTCCCGGTAAAGTTTTACGAGAAAGTCGTCAGCCCGACTTTTACCGGGACGAATGGCATCGTTTACATCCTGCCGGAAACCAGGACGGCCCGCGAAGTTTTCGGGTCTTATGACGTCGATGAACGTGCACAACTGCAGGTGGCGAAAGAACCTCTGCCCACCCTGACAGCCTCGCTGTCTACTGCCGTTGCGAACTGAACACCGTGGAGGCCGCAGACTCGAACTCTCCGGCGGTGCGTCGGCCGGGGATTGAACGTTAATTCCATTTCCGTCATTCCCGCGCACGCGGGAATCCAGTAAGTCGCTGAACTAAAGGCACTGGATTCCGGGTCTCCGGTGTTTAAATTCTAAAAGCAATCCAACGGTTTCGAGATGGGGTGAGCCGAATAATCTTGCAGCTCATTCTGATGAAACAATTAACCGGTTGTGTCCCTGGTCCTTCGCCTCTTGCAAGGCCTTATTCGCGCGGGCGTTCAGCGTTGAGGCATCGCCGTCCTTCGGATTAAATACAGCTGTGCCGGCGCTGAATGTGGCCGTCAGTTTTCTGATCTCGCCCGGCTGTTTATTTTGCTGAAAACCCGAGGCACCGGCGGTGGCGGCGGATAAGGGGCTGCCGCTATGCATCTCGTGCACGACCTTTGAGAAATCCTCGCGCATGCCATCGATAATCTTCTGCGCCAAGGTACCGTCTGTGTTGGTTAACAGAATTCCGAA
>JBDSTW010000186.1:0-3905 GCA_039928055.1 Gammaproteobacteria bacterium
GCAGGCCATCGCTCTCGCCGAACACCAGCCGGTAGTATGGTCGGTCGAACAGGCGCGTGCGTAGCGACAAGGCAATGTTGAGCCGATGCACGAGCAGCGATTGATCCAGTTGATAAGCCGGATCGCGGCTGACCAGGCGCGCGCAGATCAGCGAGTTCGGATTCACGTACCCACTGCCCAGCACCGCACCGTTGCTGGCCTGGATGACGACCGGCTGACCGGGCTCGAATGCAGACAGCGGGGTTTGCGCGACATCGATCTCGTTGCTGAACACCCATAGATGCCCGGCGCGCAGGCGGCGATCTTCGTTCTTTTTCAGGCGCAACGGGGCCGGGCGCGTTTCAGGATTGCTTGTGATTATAGAGTTCAAGGGCATTATTTATGGAAGCGTTGTGGTGCAAGGATGCCGTGTGAACCAGCCGGTGTGCTTTATTCCTTATCGGACAAAATGGCATCGTACGCCCAGACGGTAACGGTACTGCCGCGATAGCGCTGAGTATACTCCGGCTTGCCGTTGCCCGGCGGGCGCCAATCGTCGGAGTAGGTGATGACCTTGCCCTGCGGGTGAAGCTTGATCCAACTTTCGATACCGCTGTGCTCAATCACCTGTAAGGGCTGTTCGAGGCGCCCGAGGAACTGGTACTGGCCGAAATATTTACCGGCGTGGACGATGGGCGTACCCGCGCTCTGTAGTGCATGCAGATAGCGGCCGATGGCCTTAACGTCATAGGCGGGCGCGGCCACGCGCAGCACGCCCCAATGCAGCATGACCATGAGCAAAGTGCTCGCCAGGCTGAGCATGATCGTGCTGCGCCCCGCATCCTTGCCCGGGATTAGTATGAGCAATATACCCGCCAGCGCGATGATGATCCCGGCGAGCGGCGCGATCTGCGCCGCCCATTCCGGCTCCGGGTAATGCGCCGCCAGATACGGCAGGCCAACCAGTACAAGCCCCGTTATGAGCATGCCCAGTCCGGGTAGCAGGCCGTCTTTGCCGCGCAGTTCGGTGGCGCCGCTAAACACGGCGTAACTTACCAGCAGGGCAAAAGCGGGCAGCGCAGGCAGCAGGTACTGCACCTGCTTGCCGCTAATCGCCGACAGCATAATAAAAGCTGGCGCCATCCAGGCCAGGCAAAAACGCACCCCCGGGTTAGCCGCGCCGCAGCGCGACTCCCGCCATAGCCGCTGCAGGCCACGCCATAGCGGCGGCCACACAAACCACGGAAACAGCAACCCGGGCAGCAGCGGCATATACCACCACCATTGACGGCGGTGCGCAAACGACTCCACGAGACGGTTGGCGGTCTGACCCCAGAAAATGGCATGGCCATACGCCTTGCCGCCTGCCAGTGCAGCCGGAATGGCCCATGCCAGCGTAATGCCGATACCGAGCAGGATGGCCAATAAGAGGCCCGCGTACCAAGACTTCCAGGAGCGCGCGGGCTTATCCACCGTCCACCAGGGCGCGAGCAGGGCGACCGGCAGTGTATGCAGCAGGATCACCGGGCCTTTGGTGAGCATACCCAGGCCAATGGCCGCGCCCAGCAATAACCAGCCGCGTTTGCCGCCGTAGCGCCATGCATGCACCACACCGAGCAGGCCCAGCAGCGTGAAACAGGTCAGCAGCATGTCGAACAAGGTCACCGTGGTAAAAAAAGTCCACAGCAGACAGCCCAACAAAATCAGCGGTACATGTCGCGCTACGGTTTCGTGCCGTGGCCAAAGCAGGCGCGCCAGGCGCGCGGTGAGCAAGAGATTTGCCAGGGCGAACAAGGAAGGCACCAGGCGCGGCCACCCATCGCTGACCCCAAATGCCCACCAGCCGGCCTGGAACAACCAGAACATCAGCGGGGGTTTATGACTGTACGGTTCGCCGTTCAGATAGGGCACGAGAAAATCGCCGCGCAGCCACATCTCCCAGGCCACGGCTGCGTAGCGCGTCTCATCGATGGGCCATAGCGGGCGCGTATAGAGGGCAACCAGCACCAGGATTAACCATGAACCGGCCGCCAGCCAGGTCTGCGGGGCAGGATGAAGGCGCGTTGACAGCATTTTCTGCCCCGAATCTTTACGTGTATGGCTGGACATAATTTAGGGCGTGGCGGCGTGCAGAGTGTTTTTAATGAACCGGTTTATTAAAGCTTCGCTGCTTGACCGGGAATCAATTCAGGTCTGTCACTAGTCACCCTGGGCCGTTACGTTAATTTTCTTCTGCTCGCGATAAATCATCTGCAGGTTACGCGCATAAACAAACAGGCCGGTAAGTTGGCCGACAATAAACACCGGATCCATTTGATGGATCGCGTAGGTGAGCAGGGTAAGCCCCCCGGCCAGGCTGAAGTACCAAAATTCGATAGGGATCACGCTGCGCCGATTGCGCTCACTCTGGAACCACTGCACGAGAAAGCGCATGGAAAACAGGGCTTGCCCGGTAAAGCCGATGATTAGCCAAATGTGATTCTTATCCATATCTCATTACCTCTCCAGGATAACCGGCAGTTTAATGCGGCGCTGCAACCACATGACGCCGAACATATCTATAATACCCACCCACAGGCGGTTGTGCAGGCCGTAATTCGATTTTCCATGCACGCGCGGACGGTGGTTAACCTCGACGCAGGCGATTTGGCCGCCGCCACGCAGCACCAGGGCGGGCAAGAAGCGGTGCATGTGATCGAAGTGCGGCAGGGCGAGAAAGGTGTCACGCTTGAAAAGCTTGAGCCCGCAGCCGGTGTCCGGTGTGTGGTCCCGGAGCAGGCTGCTGCGCACGCGATTGGCGACGCGCGACGACAGGCGCTTCAACCAATTATCCTTGCGCCTGCGTCGGTATCCGCAAATCAATTGCGGGCCGCGCGGTGCGGCAGCGTCACCCCGTGCCGCGAGCAGCGCAGGAATATCGGCAGGATCATTCTGACCGTCGCCATCGAGCGTGGCTATCCACGACGCGCGGGCCGCGCGCACACCGGTCAACACGGCCGTGCTCTGCCCGCAACTGCGCTCGTGACAGAGCAGGCGCGGGCGCGGAAATTCGCTGCGCAACTCGATAAGGCGTTGCAGGGTGGCATCGCTGCTGCCGTCATCGACATAGACGATCTCATACTCGAGCAGGCCATCCAGCGCGGCGCGGATCTCGCCGACCAGGGGGCGAATATTGTCGGCCTCGTTATGCACCGGGATGACCACGGACAACTCTGGCAGGTAATCTTTCATTTGCTGGTTCATTAAAGGCGCCTGAGCGGCACTGTTTATTGTAATCTCATGCCCTGAAGTGTTCTTTGCTCATCAAGCGCAGGGGCCAAAAAAGTATATGGGCTTAGGCGCGCAATCCATCGGACTCGTTCCCTGGACCCAAGCAGCGGCTTTTACAGTCGGCATAGTACAGCGAGCTATGTTTTTAAGCACCCCATCTCCAAGGTTTATAGTGCACGGGCGTATCGGCCTGCCCGTCCGGGTAGTGGCTCCGATTGATTCTCGTCATCCTGAGTGCAGCGAAGGATCTTCCGAAAATCAGACCCCTCGCTATCGCTCAGGGTGACAGCAAAATTTCAAACCGAGCCCTGCCGTCCGAAGAGTGACCTTGCATGAGAACCTGCCTCTCGGTACCCTTTACGGCTATTTAAAATCTCAGAAACTTTATTCCGAGCGCATCCGCCCGGCACCGCGCTCATCAGCGACCGCCGCGCCAATACTTCAATTACGGACAAATTATTCATGTTAACGAGCACCCATACCAATCACCTGGCCAGCGAGACCAGCCCTTACTTGCTACAGCACGTGCACAACCCGGTCGATTGGTACCCGTGGGGTGCGGAGGCCCTGGACAAGGCGCGGTGTGAGGATAAACCCATCCTGCTCTCCATCGGCTATTCCGCCTGCCACTGGTGCCACGTCATGGCGCACGAGTC
>JBDSTW010000187.1:0-4744 GCA_039928055.1 Gammaproteobacteria bacterium
AAAGTTTGATTCCGGCCTTGAGCAGCTCCGTGTAATGGGCGCGCGAGCCGTAAAATAATATACGGGAATCGGTAAAGCCGGGTAGCAGGATGCGTACATCGACCCCGCGCCGGGAGGCCTCTTTGAGGGTGGCGAGAAATTGATCGTCCGGCGCGAAATAACCCTGCGTCACCCAGATGCGGTCACGCGCCAGGGCAATCGCGGCAAGATAGGCCTTATAAATATCGTATTCATTTTCGCCGCCGGTGCTGGCGACTACGCGCACCAACTCCTCACCGGCCTTGTCCAGGGGCGGGAAATCCACGGTATTAGGCGATGCGGACTGGCCGCTTTCCGCCCAGGTGCGCAAGAACAGTTTTTGGAATTCGGCGACCACCGGTCCCTCGACGCGCACCTGGGTGTCGCGCCAGCCGCTCTCCGCATCCCCTTGTTTGGTTTGAGCCTTCTTTTTGGTCTTGCCCGACGATGAGCTGCTGGAGTACACGCTGCTGATATTCATCCCGCCGGTAAAGGCGACCTTGCCATCGGTGATCAGGATCTTGCGATGATCGCGTTGGTTAATAAGCCAGATGCGCGGATCCACCGGCGGATGAAACTCATATAACTGCACGCCGCCGGCGCGTAGCCTGGCAAAATATTCAGCGGAGCTGGTAATGCTGCCCAAACTGTCATAGATGATCTTAACCTCTACCCCGGCGGCGCGGCGCTCGAGTAGAAGATCGGCCAATTGGCGGCCGATCTCGTCATCGGCCAGGATATAGGTTTCCAGATGGATATGGTTGCGCGCCTTGCGTATGGCCTCAAACATGGCCGCATAGGCCGCCGGACCGTCAACCAGCAAGCTGACGCGATTATCGGCGATGAGCGGCGTCTGCGTAACCGCCTGTTCGGCCTGGATCAATCGTTTCAAATGTTCTTCGTCATCCTTGTCGCCCACGGCCCGCTCCACGATGCGCTCGCCTTCCCGTGCGCTGATATGACCATCCGCATCTTTGATCTGCAAGACCTCCGGGCTACGCACCGCCTCGCGCAGCATCGCCTCGCGCTCCGGCAGAGAACCGCACCCCGCCATGAGTTGCAGCAGCAGGCAGACCGGATAAAACGAATAGGGTAAGGCAGGTTCGCCCGTCATTTGGTATTTACTTTTCCTACCTGTCAACACTCAGCGTTACATTAGCAGGGAATGAGTTGGCCTATCAATTGGTTATTCTAAGCAAACTCTGATTAATTCCATTTCCGTCATTCCCGCGCACGCGGGAATCCAGTAAGTCGTTGAACTAAAAGCACTGGATTCCAGGTCTCCGCTACGCTACGCCCGGAATGACGAATAAATCAGAGGTTCCCTAATGTGTAGGGCAATGAATGCTTCGGCGCGGCGCGCTCACAGTTCGTATGCATAATCCACGGATAAAGGTGCATGGTCGGAAAAACGCTCGTCCTTGTAGATGGACACCGCCTGTACCTTGCCAACGAGCGCGGGCGTGCCGATTTGATAATCTATGCGCCACCCGACATTCTTGGCCCAGGCCTGGCCGCGATTCGACCACCAGGTATATTGTTCCGCTGCCTGGTTCACGATGCGGAAACAATCGATAAAGCCCAGCGTATTGAACAGATCGTCCATCCAGGCGCGCTCCTCGGGCAAAAAACCGGAGTTCTTCTGGTTACCGCGCCAATTTTTAAGGTCGATGTTTTTATGGGCGATATTCCAGTCCCCGCAGATAATGTATTCGCGTCCATCGTTGCGCAGGCCCCGCAGCACCGGCACGAAGCGCGCCAGAAAATCAAATTTGACGGCTTGTCGCTCCGGACTCGACGAGCCCGAGGGAAGATACAGCGAGATGATGCTCAGATTGCCGAAATCGGCGCGGATATAACGGCCCTCCGCGTCCATGTCGGGCCAGCCCAGCCCGACTGTCACCTGGTCGGGTTTACGTTTGCAATAAATAGCCACGCCGCTGTAGCCCTTCTTTTGGGCATCATGGAAAAACCCGTAATAACCGGCCGGGCTCAAGGTCTCCTGGGATAATTGATGCTCCTGGGCCTTGGTTTCTTGCAGGCACACCACATCCGCGTCCTGCGCCGCCATCCAGGCAAAGAAGCCCTTGCGTGCCGCCGAGCGGATACCGTTGACGTTGAGAGTGATGACGCGCATGGCGCGCAAGCTTATACAAAGGTCCTGCGGCACCGCAAGCATTCGCTTCTTTTTCCTTGTATGTTTTCTCCTGTATCTTTACCCTGCCGTCATGCACGCTTACCAACGCGAATTCATCGACCTGGCCGTGAACTGCGGCGCCCTGCGCTTTGGCCAGTTCACCTTAAAATCCGGCCGTGTCAGTCCGTATTTTTTTAACAGCGGCCTGTTTAACTCCGGGGCTCGTCTCGCACGCCTGGGGCGTTACTACGCGGCGGCCATCGAGCACTCCGGCATCGCCTATGACATGCTGTTCGGGCCGGCCTATAAGGGCATTCCCCTGGTGGCGGCCACCGGCATCGGGCTGGCCGAGGCCCATGAGCGCGACGTGCCTTATGCCTTCAATCGCAAGGAGGCCAAGGACCATGGCGAGGGGGGGATTACCGTCGGGGCAGCGCTGGCTGGCAAGGTGTTAATCATCGATGACGTGATCACGGCGGGCACATCGGCCGGCGAATCCGTGCGCATTATTTCTGCGGCCGGGGCTCAAGCCGTTGGCGTGGTTATTGCACTTGATAGGCAAGAGCGCGGCACAGGGGCGAGTTCGGCCTTGCAGGAGCTCAGCACGCTTTACGGCATCCGGGCGATCAGTATTATCGATCTTGGCAATCTGGTCGAGTATCTGGCATCCCAGACCGGCCGTAGCGCGGAACTAAATCTTATTGCCGCTTATCAGAAACAATACGGCATTTAATACACTCGATTTAAACTGTTTTTTTACCTGATCCTCAAGGCTGATCCCGCGCAACAACTTGAGTAGAGGTGCACTCTGGCCTATAGTAGCGCCTTACCTTCCGAGGATGTTCCATGCTTGACGGTTTATTGAATCTTTCGTTTTGGGGTTATGTTGTAGCCACCCTGCTGCTGACACATATCACCATCGCCGGCGTCACCATCTACCTGCATCGCCATCAGGCCCACCGCGCCTTGACCTTGCACCCGGTCGTCAGTCATTTTTTCCGCTTCTGGCTGTGGCTGACCACGGGCATGGAGACCAAGGCCTGGACGGCGATTCATCGCAAACATCACGCCAAATGCGAGACGGCGGAAGATCCGCACAGCCCGCAGATCCTGGGCATCAAAACCGTGTTCTGGCAAGGCTCCGAACTCTACCGGAAAGAGGCCAGGAACCAGGAAACCAAGGACAAGTACGGTCATGGCACGCCTGACGACTGGCTGGAACGCCATGTCTATGAACGCCACAGCGCCAAGGGCGTCGTCCTCATGTTTGTGCTGGATGTTATGTTATTCGGCCTTGCAGGCATCGCCATTTGGGGCATGCAGATGCTCTGGATCCCTGTCATGGCGGCGGGCGTCATCAACGGCATCGGCCACTGGTGGGGTTACCGCAATTACGAATGCCCGGATGCGGCCACGAATATCGTCCCCTGGGGCATCCTGATCGGCGGCGAAGAGCTGCACAATAACCATCACACCTTTGCCAGCTCCGCCAAGCTTTCCTCCAAGGCATGGGAATTCGATATCGGCTGGATGTACATCCGCCTGCTGGAAATGGCCGGTCTGGCACGTGTCAAAAAGGTCGCGCCCAAGCCCATCGTCGTCAGCAAGGCCAGCGCCGATATGGATACGCTGAGCGCGCTCATCACCCATCGCTTTCGCGTCATGGCGAGTTACGGCAAAGAAGTCGTAGGCCGCGTTTACAAGGAGGAGTTGCTCAAGGTCGATAAGACCTACCACGGTCTGTTCAAGCGCGCCCGCGCCTTGTTGATTCGCGAGGAATCGCTGATGGATGCGGAGGCCAGGCGCAAGCTGGAAACCGTGCTCAGCCATAGCCATACACTCAATACGGTATACCAATACAAGCAGCGCCTACAGGAAATCTGGAAACGCTCGACCGAAACCCAGGAAAATCTGCTGCACGCCCTGCAAGAATGGTGCAGGCAGGCCGAGGCCACCGGCATCAAGGCCTTGCAGGACTTTGCCGAAAAGCTGCGCGGCTACTCCATGCAGCCTGCGTGATGCCAACAATGTTGAGCGCAATAAAAAACCCGCTAAAAGCGGGTTTTTTATTGCTTGTGACTGAGGGCATAAATTACTTGATCTTGGCCTCTTTATAGATAACGTGCCGGCGTATCACCGGATCAAATTTCTTGATCTCCATCTTCTCGGGCATGGTACGTTTGTTCTTGGTGGTGGTGTAGTAGTGGCCGGTATCGGCGCTGGAAACGAGTTTTATTTTATCGCGCATGTCAGTCTCCTAAACCTTCTCGCCACGGCCGCGCAGGTCGGCGAGGATGTGATCGATACCGTGCTTGTCGATGTTACGCATGCCCTTGGAGCTGATGCGCAGGCGCACCCAGCGATTCTCGCTCTCCACCCAGAAGCGGTGTGTATGCAGATTGGGCAGGAAACGCCGGCGCGTCCTGTTATTGGCGTGTGAGACGTTATTACCGCTAACCGGACGCTTGCCGGTGACTTGACAGACTCTCGACATAAAAACCTCGTATAGGGGTGCGTTACCGGGAGTTACCCGGCAATTGAACTGCGTTTTATAGCAAAATCACGCGCAAGATTCAAGAAAAACATGCG
>JBDSTW010000188.1:0-2395 GCA_039928055.1 Gammaproteobacteria bacterium
GCGCAGAAATTTGCGTCGCGCCGGGGTATTAAAAAATAAATCGCGCACCTCCACCGTCGTGCCGAACGGATGGGCTGCCGGCTCGGGTTCGGTGTGCAGCTCGCGGCCGTCGCCGTGGATGCGCCAACCGCTGTCCGCATCCGCAATGCGCGAACACAGTTCCAGGCGCGACACCGAACTGATACTGGGCAAGGCCTCGCCGCGGAATCCCAGCGTGGTTACCTGCTCCAGGTCCTCCAGGGTAAGTATCTTGCTGGTGGCATGGCGGCTCAGGGCCAGGGCGAGGTCATCCTTGTGTATGCCGGCGCCGTCATCGCGTACGCGCAGCAGGCGCATGCCGCCCTGCTCGATATCCACTTCGATCTGCAGGGCGCCGGCGTCCAGGCTGTTCTCAAGTAATTCTTTAACGACCGAGGCCGGCCGCTCGACAACCTCGCCTGCCGCTATCTGGTTGATGAGCCGTGTGGGAAGACGCTGTACACGCATGGGTGCGGAACGAACAAGAGGTGAAAACAGCAGACTAAAAGAAAACGGGCGGGAGCGCTACTTTCTTGATAGGTTACTCGGACACGTCCGCCAGGAATTGCGGGATGCTTAATCTCTGTCCGGCCTTCAATAGCCCACCGGCCAAACTTGCATTAGTGCTACGCAGGCTAGCGGGGCTGACTTGATAGCGCTTGGCAATACTCGATAGCGTTTCGCCCCGGCCAACCACATGCTGATGCGCAGGAGTTTCCTGCCTGGCCAGGATGCTGTCCGCGGGAAGGCGCTTGGCAAAATAACTGCGTACGCCGTCCATAATGGCACTCGCCAATACCTGCTGATGGTGCGCATCGCGCAGTTTTCTTTCTTCGCCGGGATTGGAAATGAAAGCGGTCTCTACCAGGATGGAGGGGATATCGGGCGACTTGAGCACGACAAAACCGGCCTGCTCGATATGCGATTTATGCACCTTGCCGACACCTTTTAGCGCCTCCAATACACTGGAGCCTACATCAATGCTGGCCTCGATGGTCGCGGTCTGCGAGAGATCGAGCAACACGGAGGCGAGCAATTCATCCTTGTCATCCAGGCTGACCCCGCCGACCAGATCCGACGCGTTCTCGCGACTCGCCAGCCAGCGCGACGCCTCATTCGTAGCGCCGCTTTGCGACAAGGTAAATACGGACGAGCCGCGTGCATCGGGGGTAAAAAAGGCATCGGCGTGGATGGAGATAAACAGATCGGCCTTCTGGGCGCGCGCCTTATGGATACGCTGGCGCAGGCTGACGAAATAATCACCGTCACGGATCATGACCGGACGCATACCCCGCTCCTTTTTAACCAACGCCTCCAGCTTGCGGGCGATGGCCAGTACCACGTCTTTTTCAGCGGTGCCCCTGCTGCCGCGCGCGCCCGGGTCTTCGCCGCCATGGCCTGCGTCAATCGCGATGACGATATCGCGCGGCGGCGTTACGGACGGCGCATGGTCTGGCGGCGGCGCCGGCAAGGCCTTGCCGGTACGCGCAATGGGCAATTTATCCGGAAATAGATCGACCACCAGCCGATGGCCGTAGGTCTCATTGGGCTTGAGCGCGAAACTCTTGGCCTGTACGCCGTCTTTCAGGTCAATCGTCACGCGCATACCTTGCGCGTGGGGCGTGCTGGTAAGTTGGGTCAGAAAGCTGTGCTTGGCGTTGAACGCAGGCTGGAGTTTGGTAAACGCTATATTGCCAAGCTCAATCTCGATGCGATTGGGATTGGTCAATGTGGATACACGGTAATCTGCGGGGGAATTGAGATCGAACACAACCCGCGTGTTGTCCGGCGCGGGCCAGATGCGCACACCCTGAACTTGCCCTGTTGCCTGCCCCTCAAACTGCCCCGGTGCGCCCAGGCAAGTGGCCGATAACAGTAGTAAAAATACGGCATTTAAGTAGCGCATCAGTATTGCACCGATAAAACGGGTGGCTAATTGTGCAAACAGTTGCACTTACTTTGCAAGAATTTTTTTATATTATCAATACATACGTTAATAAGCTCGACATTATGTAATGATCGACCCTCTGTCCAAGGCACTTAGAATCTCCTTGCCTCGCGCCGTGTGGGCCTCATAACATGCCCGGCGTCCGGTTGGGGCGTAAAAAAGCCCAATATGCAGGTCTGCGGGCGGCAACAGCCCCGCGCCGCGCTCCGGCCATTCCACCAGACACAGGGCGACGGGGGCAAAATAATCGCGCAGGCCGATGTTTTCCAATTCCTCCTGATTATTTACCCTATATAAATCAAAGTGATACACTTGTATTTTGCCAAAATCATACGGCTCGACCAGGGTAAAGGTTGGGCTCTTTACCGGCCCACGATGACCCAGCCGGTGCAATAGCCCCCGCACCAGCGTTGTTTTACCCGTGCCCAG
>JBDSTW010000189.1:0-3259 GCA_039928055.1 Gammaproteobacteria bacterium
GGCTTGTTTTACGATCCCTTGTTATGCCCCAAGATCAATGCCGGTATTGTTGATTATCTACAGCGGCATGCGCTCAATTCCATCGCGCCGCTGATCGGCAGCCTCAAACTCCATGAGCACGTCTCAGCCGTTTGTAGCGGCTAAGCTCAATAGGCATTCGGCTGTTTGAAGATGACGAAGGCCGTGCGGATGATGATCCATAGATCGAGCGACAGCGACCAGTTGCGCAAATAGTCAAGGTCGTAGTCGATACGCGCCTTCATCTTGTCCATGGTCTCGGTTTCACCGCGCAGGCCATGCACCTGCGCCCAGCCGGTAATCCCCGGCCTCACCTTGTGGCGCAGCATGTAGCCTTTGATGTATTTGCGATACAGCTCGTTATGCGCCACGGCGTGCGGACGCGGGCCGACGATGCTCATATCACCCAGCAGAACATTGAAGAATTGCGGTAACTCATCGAGCGAGGTCTTTCTTAAAAAGGCGCCGAAGGGCGTGATGCGCTGATCGCCTTTTTTAGCTTGTATAACGGTCTGGCCATCCTCGCACACGGTCATGCTGCGGAATTTGTAGACGCGAATCTCTTCCCCGTTCAAGCCGTAACGGCGCTGCTTGAACAGCACCTTGCCCGGCGAAGTGAGTTTGACGCCTAACGCAATGAGCAACATTAACGGCGAGAGTAGCAATAAGATAATGCTCGCCATGACGATATCGCTGACCTTTTTAACAACCCCACTGACGCCCAGGAAAGGACTTTCGGTAATCGCCACGATGGGTATGCCATTGATGGCGTCCATGCGCGGCTGGATCAGATCAAAGATAAAAATATCGAGCACGAAATAGGTGGACGCCGTCGTATCATATAAATCATGCAACAACTGCATGATCTGCGGGCGGGACGACATGGGCAGGGCAATATAGATAATATCGATTTTATGCTGGCGGACATAATCCGCCAGATCGCTCATCCCGCCCTCCAGCTTGGGCCCGGAACAACTGCAACCGTTCAGCCGCGTGGCATTTCTATCGTCGAAGAACCCCATAACCTCTATGCCCAAATGCGGCTCGTCTTTTATTCGTTGGGCCAATTGATGGCCCAGTTCGTTTATACCCGCAATCACCACTCTGCGCTGGCTGTTGGTCAACTTAATGATCTTGGAGCGTAGCGTGCGCGCCAGGATATGCGAGAGGAATAATATCGCGGGTGTGCTGATAAACCAGGCCATCAGTACGCGATTCGAGTATTCCTCGTACAGTTCCGTTACGTAGCCCAGCAGGAGCACCACGCCTACCACGAGCCCCCACGCGATGAGAATGTCCTGGATATGAGCCAGGACATGGACCTTGCGCAGCGATCTCATCAGGGTGATCTTTTGAAAAAGCTGGGAAGAAACGAAAAAAACGATGATCGCCAGCACCAGATAGTAACCGTCAAATTTGACCCCTGATAACAATGTAACAAGGGTAAGGACACTGACTATTACCAGCGGATTCAGCAACCGCTTCCATAAGGAGGCGTTAGGCAATCCATTGCTTATCATTTTATTGTCCTCGCGCTACAGCCGAATGCCGATAAGCCCAAGGCGGCGTGCAGCAAACCGCTGACGAAACATGCACCGCTTTCGCGTGCGGGATAGCCGGCGCGTTGAGTAAACGGTATATCTAAGAATGGGCTTGCCGCACACCTTGCATCCGTAAGTGGCTGCGCGGGCACTGCTGTGAGGATAGCTGGGGGGTTGTAACGTAAGGACGTGCAACCACATTCCATGTATTAAAAGCATATTCAGATCCGTTGAATTATGTTATTCCATTCAAAAAAACACTGGCTGCTTTAGCTCAGCGCCTTCTTAATATCTGCAATTATAACTTCAACTCATCATTGAATGAAGTATTTGCAGTTGTTTTGCGTCTGCGGTTAATTCAGGCCTTATGGGTTGTTAATCGAAGCCCGTAAAACGACTGTTATTATCTTATACCTCGTTGGTGAAAAAATCACCTTAAGAAAGAGACGTCCATTTTACTATAGCTTTTAATAACTTACGTATGCGATTTCCGTCGACTTGCCGGTTTCGAAATTCAGCCTTAAAAATCGATGCGCACCGAGCCTGTAACGACATTGTCATTGTAGCCTGCGTTAAGAGCGGTCGAGTTGCGGTCCTCATTTTGATAGCTAAGGGCAAGTTTCGTATTACGAAAAGGCGTGTAACCCAGCGAGATGCCGGCTATGCGCAAGGTATCTTCGCGATCACCGAGCCCTTGAAATTTGAAGCGTTCATGCGACAAGCGGCCTTGCACGATGGTTTTTTCCGTTGGCGACCAGCTCGGCGTGATGCTCGCGCCGTGACTTATTGTGTAACTCGAAAGCAGATCCTCCGTGGCCAGTACTTTGCGCCATGCCGAGACGCTTATAAGCGTCTTGCCGGTCACGCTCCAATCATAGATTACACGCCCGACGACGCCATTGAAGTCCTTGATAGCGGGCTGCTCTTGATCGCGCTGCAAAAAGCCTAAGGTGGCGTTGATGTGCGATTTGCTTCTTCTGTAATCAACTTCGGCATTAATTTCAGACTGTTCGAAATCATTGCTGACTGTATCGTTGCCTACATTCCCGTCGGTAAAGCGGGCCTCCAAATCGATGAAATTACTTGCGCGGCTGGTGTATCGCACGCCGACTTTACGCGTATTTTCATCACGGTTCCGATCGGATAAGACATCACGGCGCAGATCGAATGCTTCAAAACCGCCGTGCAGTTGCAGGCCGGGGTAAAATTCATAATTAGCGTTAACAAATTGCGTCCTGCGTATCTGCTGGTCACGAATTCTGGCCTGTAACAGGCCGAAGCCGGACAGCGTATCGCGATAAGTGAAACCGGCATCGCCTTTTAAACGATTGCCGGCCTCCCATTCCAGGGTCGCGTTGGCACTCTTTCCCGTAAAATTGAGAAAATCGAATTTGTTAAAGGAATTGCGTTCGACGCTGAGGCCCAGCAGGAGCCGCTGACGGCTGAATTTCAGATCCGCATCGATACCGGCTTCAAGCCGGTTTGTGACATCCGACGTGTTCGTGCTACCAATCGCTGCCAACGTTTCAGCATCGGAAAGATTGTCGGACAGCCTGAATACATTGTCGTCATACGTCGTGCTTGCGGAGACATGCGCCTGGAGGGGGTCGCCCTCGGCGGCATGCGCATAGTGGGACAGGGGAAGTAACGTACATAGCAAGATGCACGATGTGGTCAGTTGGTTGCGTACGGCCCGCCGA
>JBDSTW010000190.1:0-5343 GCA_039928055.1 Gammaproteobacteria bacterium
GTGCAAGTTGGCGAACTACCCACAAGCACTGGGTAAATGAGCCCTTTTTTATTGTCTTAAAATGCAACCGTGTTACATATGTAAACGGCGCGCAAGCAACTTTGAATTCTGATCGAGAAAAATCAGCTAAAGCAAAGGAAGTAAACATGTTTACAAAATACGTCTCATACTGGGACCGCATGGGCATTTCCGCCTCCGGCCTATGCGTGGCGCACTGCCTGATTCGGTAGTGCCATGCTTATTACCGCGCATCTTAAAAACCTCAGCTTTTGCCGCCTTTGCTCATTATGCGAAGGGCAGAAGGCTTGCACACCGCCATGACGAAGTTCATTCCGGTCATCCGCCGTGGAGGGCCGCCGGGGCTTGGACGATCAATCGTCTACATTCAACTGCAACCAGTATTCCAGCAGCGCGAGGTGCCACAGCTTGCTGCCTTGCAGCGGCGTCATGTATTGTTCCGGGGCGGCGAGCAGTTTTTCCACATAGGCGCGCTGAAACAAACCGCGCCGGCGGCAGGTTTCGGAATTCAACACCTCGCGCATGAAAGTTAAAAATTCGCCGCGCACGTATTTCAGCGCGGGCATGGGAAAGTAGCCCTTGGGGCGGTCAATGATCGCATCGGGCAATAGTCCGCGCGCGATGGTTTTCAACGGATGTTTGCCGCCGCTTTTCAATTTCAATTCCGGCGGCATGCCCGCCGCCAGCTCCACCAGTTCGTGGTCGAGAAACGGCACGCGCGCCTCCAAGCCCCATGCCATGGTCATGTTGTCCACGCGCTTGACCGGATCATCGACGATCAAGGTCGTGACGTCGAGGCGCAGCACGCGATCCAGGAAAGTATCGGCGCCCGGCTTGGCGAGCAGTGCTTCGATCAACTGCGAAGTGTGATCCACGCCGTGATAATCAGGCGCAACGGTTTCTAAAAATTCTTCATGGGTGCGGTCAAAATAGTGTTTGCGGAAACGTTCCAGATCGGTGCCAGTGTCCCGCTCCATCAACGGATACCAGAAATAGCCGCCGAACACCTCGTCCGCGCCCTGCCCGCTCTGCACCACCTTCACTTCCTTCGACACCCGCTCGGCCAGCAGATAAAACGCCACCGCGTCCTGCGCCACCATCGGCTCGCTCATGTTGCGCACGCACTCCGGCAAGCGTGTGAGCACGTCGCGGTTGGGAATGAGAAAGCGCTGGTGTTGTGTCGCGTAACGCGCGGCCACCTGATCGGAGTATTCAAATTCACTGCCCTTTTCCTCGGCGACGTCTTCAAATCCGATGGAAAATGTGAGCAGATTTTTCTGCCCGGCCTCCGCCAGCAACGCGACAATCAAACTGGAATCGAGCCCGCCGGAGAGCAGCACACCGACCGGCACGTCGGCAATCACGCGGCGCTTTTCCACCGCCGCGCGCAGACCTTGGTGCACGGCTTCAATCCATTCGTGCTCGGATTTTTCCCGCGCGGGACGTTGCGCGTTGAGCTGCCAATAACGGCGCGTGGTGATGCCGCCGCGCATATCCAGCGTCATCGTCGTCGCGGGCGCGAGTTTGCGTATGCCTTGCAGTATCGTGTGCGGCGCGGGCACCACCGCGTGCAATGTAAGCTGATGGTGCAGCGCGACGGGGTCGATGCGCGTGTCCACCTCGCCCGCCGCGAGCAGCGCCTGCGGGGTGGAGGCAAAACGAAACTGCTTGCTGGTTTGCGAAAAATACAGCGGCTTGATGCCTAAGCGGTCGCGCGCTAGAAACAGCGTTTGTTTTTTGCTGTCCCACACGGCAAAGGCAAACATGCCCTGCATGTGTTCCACGCAGCTCTCGCCCCAGGCGGCGTAGGCCTTCAAAATGACCTCGGTGTCGCCGTCGGAAAAGAAATGATGACCGCGCGCTTCGAGCTCACGGCGCAGCTCGTGAAAATTGTAGATCGTGCCGTTGAACACCAGGGCCAAACCGAGTTCGCGGTCGACCATCGGCTGGCGTGAACGCTCGGACAGATCAATCACTGCAAGCCTGCGATGGCCAAAGGCGAGCGGCCCATCGCGGTAATCGCCTTCACTGTCCGGGCCACGGCGCGCCAGTGCATCCTTCATGCGCGCCACTGCTGCAAGGTCAGGTGCCCGCCCGTCAAAGCGCAATTCGCCGCTAATACCGCACATAGGATGATGTGTTCCTGCTCTGAATAAGGAAGCTCTGAATAAGTCCGTCCCGGACTTCTCAGAGCACAAAAAGCAAAAACGTAGTTTTTGCTTTTCTTCATTTTTCAAACACTTCCTTGTTTGAAAAATGGCGGCGCATCCCTGTGCCGCAGGAACCTTTGATTTAATCAGTGGTTCCTGCGGGTTATTGCATTGTAAGAGGGGCTGCTTTACTCTCTGAAATTCGCACGCGGCTGTTGGCCGCGAATCCACACCATATTAACAATAAAGGGAGCATGGCAAGATGAAAAATCCGCTCGACTCTATACTCGGGACCATTATATCCGGCCTGGTTTTAACCGCCGTGCTGGTGGTTATTGCAAATAGCATAGTTTAAAAGAACATTCATAAGGCTCACGGCCAATAAATAAAAGGAGAACACTATGGAATGGGTTATATTACTTGAACGTTGGTTGCATTTTCTGGCAGGGATCACCTGGATCGGCCTGCTCTATTATTTCAATTTCGTGCAGGTGCCCGCACTTGCCGCTGCGGCAGCCGACACCGGCGGTCCGGGCGGTGCGGCCATCACCAAGTATGTCGCACCGCGCGCCTTGTTATGGTTTCGCTGGGCGGCCGTGGTTACCTGGCTGGCGGGTGCGGCACTCTTGGGCAGCCGTTTCGTGCCGGCCATGACCCTTCAGGGCGAAAATGCCATCATCGGCCTGGGTGCATGGTTAGGCACCATCATGCTGCTCATCGTGTGGGGCATTATCTGGCCGAATCAGAAAAAAATCCTCGGCATTAAACCCGCTACCGATGAAGAAAAAGCCAAGGCGCGCCGTACCGCTTTGCTCGCCTCGCGCACGAATCTTATGCTCTCCATTCCGATGCTGTTTTTTATGGCTGCGTCGGCGCATGGGGCCGGGTTGTTTTTAAACTAAGGAAGCTCTGATTTATTCGTCATTCCGGGTTCCCGCGTGCGCGGGAATGTCGGAAATGGAATTAACCAGACATTGTAGGTCGGATCAAGCGTGGCGGATCCGACAACTTACTGGGCTGCATAGCATACGCAGGGCTCACAAATTCCGGCTCGCTAGTTTCGGGCCGGGTAGTGGCTCAGTTTGAAATTTTTGCTGTCGCCCTGAGCGATAGCGAAGGGTCTGATTTTCGGTAGCCAATGGCTGTGCAAGAAGATCCTTCGCTACGCTCAGGATGACAAGAATCAATCGGAGCCACTACCTCGGACCGGATCAAGTATTGATTCCAACCCACTAAGGTATAAAATTGGTTTTAGCTATCGGCGGCCCCATTACAGGGGCTGCCTTTTTTGTTTTTAGGATGATCAAAATGACGGATCCCTTAATGTCGACGTATGCGCGCCAGCCGGTGACCTTCGAGCACGGCCAAGGTGCCTGGCTGTGGGATAATCACGGCCGTAAATATCTCGATGCCTTCAGCGGCGTCGCCGTGTGCAACCTGGGTCATGCCCATCCGGCGGTGACCGATGCGCTGTGCCGGCAAGCGGGCCGCCTGTTGCATACCTCCAATCATTACGGTATCGGCAAACAGGGAGAATTAGCGACCCAGTTGACGCGGGTTGCCGGGATGGACAAGGCATTTTTCTGCAACTCCGGCGCCGAGGCGAATGAGGCGGCGATAAAAATAGCGCGCCTGTACGGACACAACAAAGGCATCGCCGTGCCCACTATCGTGGTCGCCGAAGGCAGCTTTCACGGACGCACGCTCGCCACGCTAACCGCGACCGGGAACCGCCGCGTGCAGGCCGGTTTCGAGCCCTTGGTGCAGGGCTTCCTGCGCGTGCCTTACAACGACCTTGAGGCCTTGCAGGTCATCGCCAGGAACAGCCCGAACGTGGTCGCGGTGCTCATTGAGCCTATCCAGGGCGAAGGCGGCGTCCAGGTGCCGGACGATAATTATCTGTCGGGCGTGCGTGCGCTTTGCGACGCACACGGCTGGCTGATGATACTCGACGAGGTACAGACCGGCATGTGCCGCACCGGCGCCTGGTTCGCCTACGAGCACAGCGGCGCGCGGCCCGACCTCATGACCCTCGCCAAGGCTTTGGGTAACGGCATGCCCATCGGTGCTTGCCTGGCCCGTGGCGATGCCGCACAGGTGTTCAAGCCGGGCAATCATGGCAGCACCTTCGGCGGCAATCCGCTCGCCTGTAGCGCGGCCCTTGCGGTTATCGATACCCTGGAGCAGGACAAGATGGCCGCGCGCGCCCAATATTTGGGCACGCGTATGCTCAGCGGGTTCGCCGCCGCCCTGGCCGGCAACAGCCATGTCGTGCAGATTCGCGGCAAGGGTTTGATTATCGGCATCGAACTTGATCGCCCCTGTGCCGAGTTGGTGGGTAAGGCGCTGTCCCAAGGTCTACTGATTAATGTGACGGCGGAGCGCGTCATACGCCTGCTGCCGCCGCTTATTATCAGCGATGCGGAGGCTGATCAGATTGTCGCGGGTGTCAGCTCGCTGATTCAAAGTTTCGCAAAAGCGGCCTGATGGCGGTGCGCCATTTCTTAAGCCTGGCCGACCTCAGCCCAGCCGAGCTGCATGCCTTGATGCACCGTGCCATCGAGCTTAAGGCCCTGCAGCGTGCCGGCGAAATTTACCAGCCCTTGAAGAACAAAGTGCTCGCCATGGTGTTCGAAAAATCCTCCACGCGCACGCGCGTTTCCTTCGAAAGCGCGATCGTGCAATTCGGCGGCGGCGCTATTTTTCTCGCCCCGCAGGACAGCCAGCTTGGGCGCGGCGAACCGATTGAAGATACTGCACGCGTACTCTCGCGCATGGTCGATGTCATCGTCATTCGCACCTTCGCGCACGAGAAACTCGAGCGCTTTGCCGCGCATTCACAGGTGCCTGTCATCAACGCCTTAACCGACAAACATCACCCCTGCCAATTGCTGGCCGATATCCAGACATTCATTGAACGGCGCGGCAGCATCAAAGGCAAGACCGTGGCCTGGATCGGCGATGGCAATAATATGTGTAATTCCTATATCGATGCCGCGCGCCTGTTTGAATTTCAGCTGCGCATGGCCGTGCCCGAAGGCTACGATCCCGATGCCGCCACCGTTCAGAGTGCGGCGGGACACGCCACGCTGCTGCGCGATCCGCGCGATGCGATGCAAAACGCCGATCTCGTGGTTACCGACGTCTGGGCGAGCATGGGCCAGGAGCATGAGCA
>JBDSTW010000191.1:0-16034 GCA_039928055.1 Gammaproteobacteria bacterium
GTGTAGGTGTTGCGTACCATCTTGTTGGCGGCAAGTGCCGTGTCGCTGCGTCTTGTCACCACAGGCTGATATGAATTCATGCGTAAGCTCCTGATTCAAGATTAATTTGTCTACGGCAACTAGGACAACTGCGCCGGGGTTAAGTTCCTAGCTTACTCATCCTGTAATGAATAGCAAGCAGGCCGCTCGATTAGGCGAAAACTAAGAGAGGTCCTGCGCGTAGTTTGGCGGACGTATGTTTGACAATTTGATAATTGCCTATGCTATCGAGACCCCAAACCGGACTGTATGATGCTAAAATATTTTTTGCGGAGAGGTGGCAGAGCGGTCGAATGCGGCAGTCTTGAAAACTGCTGGCCCCTTGCGGGGCCCGTGGGTTCGAATCCCACCCTCTCCACCATCCATGCCAGCCGTGAAGTCTAGCTATTAGCCATTTTATAAAACCCTCCAGCCTCCCGCATGAATAATCCACCTTGACACCCTTTCTGCGGCAAATACCGCCCAGCATCTGGGTACTTGGGTTTGTCAGCATGCTGATGGATATTTCCTCCGAAATCATCCATAGCCTGCTGCCGGCCTTCATGGTAACGGTGCTCGGCGCCAGCGTCTTCACGGTAGGACTGATCGAAGGCTTCGCCGAGGCGACGGCGCTGATCGTTAAGGTGTTTTCCGGGACGCTGAGCGACTATCTGGGCAGGCGCAAATTACTCGCAGTAATCGGCTACGGCATGGCCGCCTTCACCAAGCCGCTGTTCGCGCTTACCTCGAACATAGGAATTGTATTAGGCGCGCGCGTTTTAGACAGGATAGGCAAGGGCATTCGGGGCGCACCCCGTGATGCGCTGATTGCCGACCTTACCCCGCCGCACCTGCGCGGCGCAGCCTTCGGTCTGCGTCAATCGCTTGATACCGTGGGGGCATTTATCGGTCCGCTCTTAGCCATAGGCCTTATGTTGCTGTGGTCGAATGATTTCCGTGCCGTGTTCTGGGTGGCGGTCATTCCTGGGGTTTTGGCCGTCGCCCTACTGGTATTTGGCGTGCATGAACCGGAGCGCCCGGCAGACGCGAAGCGCATCAACCCGATTCACTTGAAAAACCTGAAACGATTGGATAGCTCGTATTGGTGGGTCGTCGCGGTAGGCGCGATCTTTACCCTGGCGCGCTTCAGCGAAGCCTTTCTGGTGCTGCGTGCGATGCAGGGCGGTTTGCCGGTAGCCTGGGTGCCGGTGGTGATGGTGGCGATGAACGTGGTGTATGCATTGTCGGCCTATCCGTTCGGCAAATTATCGGACGGCATGAGCCACACCAAGCTGCTGGCCCTGGGTTTGGTCGTGCTGATCGCCGCCGATCTGGTGTTGGCCTACAGCAATCATTGGGGCGTTATGCTGCTTGGGGTGGCGCTGTGGGGGCTGCACATGGGGATGACGCAAGGGCTGCTGGCAACGATGGTGGCCCACACCGCGCCCGCCGATCTGCGCGGCACGGGCTTTGGTTTCTTCAATCTGGTCAGCGGCGTGGCGATGCTGATTGCCAGCGCCCTGGCCGGCTTCCTCTGGGATCGTCTCGGGGCGTCTTTTACCTTCCATGCCGGCGCTGCGTTTTGCGTGCTGGCGCTGGTACTCATCTTGTTACAGACGCAGGGCCGGAAAAAATTGACGTTGCCTAACCGAACGTAGCAAAGGCTTAGATAAATTTACCCTCCGCATGCGGCATTTTTCGTGTTTCAGCGCGCTTCAGATTAAACATAGTGCGCAGCGTGTCATGACCCTTGAAATGGTGCAGCATACCCATGGCCACATGCCCGCCCCAATAAATCCACACGAACGTCGACATAAATTCGTGCGCCTCTTTTGCGAGGCCGGTGACGGGCGTCATCCTGCCATTTTCAGGCATCCAGATGAACAGCGCAGCGCCGGTCAGCGCCATGACGGTAACTGCGAGCAGCCCCAGGCCATGAATCAAGCCGGCCAATTTAGCCTTGGGTCCGCCCGTGGGAGTATCCAGTTTCTTTATTGCGGTAAAGTCTTGCATAACGCCTGTGCGGCCCGCCCTATTCCACGGCAACAAATGGCGTATTCCGTAGCCGCCGTTTGCCCAGAGGCTCCAACCCCAGTGCAACAGCACGATGGCGAGAGCGGTCATACCCAGCCACTCGTGTGACTCAAATACCAAGGCATCGAAACCCGTTAATGGGCGACTCGGTTTAGGCATCTCCAGGATCAGGCTACTCAGCAATTGCACACTGACGGTAATGGCCAGACCCAGGTGCAAAAAGCGCGTGCCTGCATCCCACTGTTGCGTTTTAATAGTATTGTGCATGTTCATGTCTCCTCCCAGCAGGGCCAGGCAAGCCCCCCTGCCCGGCTGTGTATGTGCCTACGGTTTAAGTCCGCTCTCCCTCGGCTTCGTGCTCGTTTTCATCCTCTCCCCTGCCTTTCGAGCCTTCATCTTCCCGGTCCATGCCCAGAACCTCACCATTACCGGCGTCGACGTAGAGCTCGGTCGTCTTGCCCTTATCGGTTATTTTCACTTCCCAGACCAGGAACTGATTCTCAACACCCAGTTCAGACCCGACCACCTCGCCCGGTGTGTGCTGTATGGCCGCCGCTATCGCTTGATCCTTTCCTACGGTGGCAAGTTTGGCGAGATCGCTCTCGCTTTCCTGTTTACTAACCTGAGTGCTCCCGTGCGTGGGTTCCTCGGGAAGCGCTGCGGTTTGTGCAAGAGCGGCAAGCGGAAGCGCTGTAGCCAAGGCCGCGCCAAGAATAGTGGAACGTACAAAAGCTTTGCTCGATTTCATATTGAATCTCCTAAAGTGGGGCGCGTTCACTAAGAAACGCGATGGATGCAGCATGCCAGCGGCGACCTTGCCAAGGTGTTTCTCAACCATTAACAAATTGGTAATGTTAGTAAACCCCCGCTTGGCCTATGATTTGGCCATGCGCTTACTCATTATTGAAGACGACCGTCAGGCGGGCAGCTACTTGGCTAAGGGGCTCAAAGAAAGCGGCTATGCGGTGGACCTTGCCACCGATGGCGAAGAGGGCCTGTATATGGCGCTCAGCGAAAACTATGCGGCGCTCATTGTCGATCGCATGCTACCCCGCCGCGACGGGCTTGCAGTCATCGCCGCCTTGCGCGCGCAGGGAAAGGCTGTGCCGGTGCTGATTTTGAGTGCCCTGGGTGAGGTGGATGATCGCGTGAACGGTTTGCGTGCAGGCGGTGACGATTACCTGGTCAAACCCTATGCCTTTTCCGAGCTTGTGGCGCGCATCGAGGCGCTGCTGCGCCGCAGCACCAGCGTCGTAACAGATAATATTTTACGCGTTGCGGACCTTGAATTAGACCTTCACGCGCGTACTGTAAAACGCGCGGGCCGGTTTATTGATTTACAGCCGCGTGAATTCCGCGTGCTGGAATATTTGATGCGCAATAGCGATCAGGTGGTAACGCGCACCATGTTGCTTGAACATGTGTGGGATTACCATTTCGATCCTAATACTAACGTCATCGATGTGCAGGTCAGCCGCTTGCGCCAGAAGATCGACAAGGGTTTCGACCCGCCCCTGCTCCACACGGTGCGCGGCGCCGGATATTGCCTGCGTGCGCATTCCTAATCTGTTCCGCACCACTGCGTTTCGCCTCACGCTGCTGTACGCGGCGCTGTTCGCGGTGTCCGTGCTGGTGCTGCTGGGTTTTATTTATTGGAACACGATCAATTATCTCAATGCGCAAACCGATCAAGGCATACAGACGGAGATGGATGGCTTGCTTGGGCAGTATCGCCAGCAGGGTTTAAACAACCTGCGCGAGACCCTAGTGCAACGCGGCACTGCGGGGCGCGCCGACGGCCGCCACTATCTACTCAGCGACAGTCATTACACAATTCTGGCAGGCAACCTATCTGAATGGCCGGCCGGGCTACGCGGCCGCACAGGCTGGGCCTATGTGTCTGTCCCCGAGCTGACGAGAGAGCATGATGAACAACCGGACGTCCATACCAGTCGCGCCTTGGCATTCGTATTACCCGACGGTTCTCACTTGCTGGTGGGGCGTGACCTGGATGAGCGCGCGGATTTTCAGGAGCACACGCTGGCCATTTTATTAATTGCGGTAGGCATCAGCCTGGTATTGGCCTTGCTCGGCGGTTTAGTGATGAGCCGGGGCGTGCTGCGCCGCATCGAAACAATTAACCGTACCAGCCGCTCGATCATGGCCGGCCACCTGAACAAGCGCGTTCCCATTATCGGAAGCCATGATGAATTCGATCAGCTCGCGATCAACCTCAATGACATGCTCGATCAGATCCAACGGCTCATGGAGGGCATGCGCCAGGTCACTGAAAACGTGGCGCACGATCTGCGCAGCCCGTTGAGCCGGTTACGCAGCCGGCTCGAGATTACTCTGCTGACCCCACGCAGCAATGAGGACTATCGCACGACGATAGAACAAACCTTGAGCGATGCCGACGGACTGTTAACCACCTTCAACGCCTTGCTCAATATTGCCCGGGTAGAGGCTGGGGCACAACGCGACGAGTGGGTGATGCTGGATTTCAGCGCCCTGCTGCATGAGGTGGCGGAATTTTACGGGACGCTGGCGCAGGAAAAGGGGCAGCGCTTCATCGAACATATTAGCTCCGGCCTCACACTAAGGGGTGACCGCCATTTGCTGGCGCAGGCCATCGGCAATTTACTCGATAATGCCGTGAAATATACTCCCGCGCAGGGCGTCATCGAGCTTTATGCAGGGCTCGTGGATGGGGCCATTGAGATAGCGATTTGTGATAACGGACCGGGCATACCCGCGGAGGCGCACGAAAAGGTATTGCGGCGTTTTGTGCGCTTAGAAGAGAGCCGCACCACCCCCGGCAATGGCCTGGGTTTAAGCCTGGTGAGTGCGGTGGCCCAATTGCATCGGGCCACGCTGGAACTCAGCGATAATGCACCCGGCCTGAAAACAAGCTTACGCTTTAACGATACCAGTCCTATAAAAAATATTCCCTGAAAATCTCAAGCATCGCCATAGCATTACGCAATAAAATACGTACAGTATTGATTTTATACATTTTTCCATACTTGACTGAATCTTTAAATACAAAGTCGAGAAATATATATTATTCTGTGTGTTGTCTTGAAAATTTTGTTGTAGTAATCTATTTGCAATGCGGTTACATGGAGGTTATCGTCATGAAGAAATATGCTATTCCCCTCGCAGCCCTGTCAGCGGCAGTTATCCTCGTCTCTACTTTAGCGGCAGCACCGAGTTGGCCGTCCGCCATTCCGCCCGGCCAACTGAAGAAGATCGATTTACCCCCGCCGGGATCACCCGTGCCTACGAATAATTCCCCTGCGCATCTTTTATCGGCCGACGGCGTTCTTTTCCTGGCCCCCGATGGACATCCCCCGGGCAAAGGTAAACCGGTACTGCTGCCGTTTCCCGCAGCGGTCTTTTAAGGCGGCAATTTAGAATCACACACGGTCTTGAGACCGCGACAAGAAACACGAAGTTTCTTGCTACAGAATTGCGACAAGGAGAGCGCATGAAATCATCAATAATAATTTTCTTTCTAGCCCTGTTCGGCACTGCTTACGCGAACGCTGAGATCGCCAAAGCAAACTCTACCCAACAAGTATCCCAGGGTACGCGCGCACTATCCTCACCCCATACTGATGCCGACAGCGCTTGCCTTAACCCGCGGGAAGAGGCACAACTCAAGCTGATTGAAAATAAAACCTTCGGACAAGCGCACGCCGCAGATCATGCGCACTCACGCGCCGAACGCTGTGCCGCAATACGCCAGGTGCCTGCCGCGAGTGTGAATAAATCGGCCAAGCCATCGCTGCTTACACGCTGGCTGGACCGTATAAATGTATTCGTGGCACGCTTTACAACCCCTGCCTACGCGGCTACCGGCCTGCCCTCGCAAGTGGGTCAATGGGACGCCCCCTTCGACACACCGATCGTGGGCATTCATACCACCCTGATGCCTAACGGTAAGGTGCTGTTCTGGACCTATGGGATCCCGCGTAATAATGTGAATAATGTCGGCGTGGCCTATGTCTGGAACCCGACCGATGGGACCGGGCATCGCATTAATTTGCCGTACAATTTTTGGTGTAGCGGGCAGGCCTTACTCGCCGACGGACGGGTGTTGCTGGTGGGCGGTAATTTAGATTACGGCAGCAACACCACCTACGCCAAAGGCCTCCATCAAATCTACACCTTCAACCCCTATAACGAGACTTTGACACGCCAACCGGACATGCGCCATGGACGTTGGTACCCGACCGTTACCGTGCTTGCCGACGGGCGCGCCGTGATCACCAGCGGCCTCACCGAACTCGGCGATTTGGGTGTGAATCCGGACATCGAGGTCTTTACACCGTCCGGCAACATTGACGGTGTCGGCACCGTACAGGTCGTGTCGGGACGCAATATTGCCGGCCTATATCCGCATCAGTACCTGCTGCCCAACGGCCGCATGCTGCTGGCCGGGCCGGGCGTCGGCGATACCGCCATTCTCAACCCCATAGACTGGTCCTGGAGCGACATTCCTAACTTATTGCAGCCGCGCTACGGCTACGGCAGCGGCGTGCTCTTGCCGGGTGGGCCCAATGGCTCCAACAAGGTCATGCTGATCGGCGGCGCCTCGAACCAGTTCGGTGTCGTCGCTACCACGGAGGTCTTTGATAATGCCAATCCCGGTGCAGGCTGGCAGTTCCGCGCCTCCATGCCGCAAGGGCGGCGCAACCACAACACCGTAATTCTGCCGGACGGAACCTTGTTGACCGTGGGCGGCAACAGCAGTACGGAAAATTATACGAATCCGACACACGAAGCCCTGCTGTACATCCCTGCAAGCAATACCTGGAAGCCCATGGCCTCGCAGATTCAACAACGCGCCTATCATTCCACGGCGATCCTATTACCCGATGCGCGCGTACTCTCGGCCGGCGATGACGGCCCAACCACTCCTGGCGGCGTGAAAAATGAAATTTTTTCGCCACCCTATTTGTTCAACGGTCCGCGTCCCACGATCAGTTCCGCCCCGGCACAGATTACCTGGAGCCGGACCTTCAATATCGTCACGCCGGACAGCGTGACCCAAGCGGTGCTTATTGCCCCGGGCGCCACCACGCACGGCAACGACATGCATCAGCGTTATGTGCCGCTCGTGATCAGCAGTGCGCCGGACGGCATCACGGTCACCGCCCCGCCCAATGCCAATGTTGCCCCGCCCGGCTATTACATGCTGTTTGTCTTGAACAGCCAGGGCGTGCCCTCGGTATCCACCTGGGTGCAACTGGGCGCGGACGCCACCCCTGCCCCTGCCACGCTGCAATTCAATAGCGCGAGCTACAGCGTGACCGAAGGCACGGCTACGGCGACAGTCGCCGTCACGCGCAGCGGCGGCAGCACGGGCAGCGCCAGTGTGAACTACGCCAGTAGCGACGGCACGGCCACCGCCGGGTCGGATTACACGGCCAGTTCGGGCACCTTGACCTTTGCCGCCGGCGAGATCAGCAAGACCTTCACCGTGCCGATCACCGACGATACCCTGGTAGAATCCAGCGAGTCCGTGAACCTGAGTCTGACCGCCCCCACCGGCGCTACGCTGGGTTCACCCGACACAGCGGTGCTTACCATTGCCGACAATGACAGCGGCCCTACCAGCACCGTAAGCCTCAATTCCTCATCCTTTTTCGGGTATGAAGAAACCTCTGCCGTCATCACCGTCTATCGCGCAAACGGCAGCGTTGGAGCCTTCACAGTGGACTACGCCACCAGCGATGGCACGGCCCTGGCGGGCAACGATTACACAACCACCACGGGAACCCTGAGTTGGGCCAATGGCGAATTTGGCAGTAAAACTTTCAGCGTACCTATCTTGAATGACGGCGTGGCAGAGCCGAAAGAAAACTTCAATCTCAGCCTGAGCAATCCGACAAATGGCGTAACCATAACCCCTAACGCCACTGCCGTGTTTTCTATTGCGGCGAATACCGGCACAACGGCAAGCACCCTGCAATTCAGCAATGCCAACTACAGCGTGACCGAAGGCACGGCTACGGCGACAGTCGCCGTCACGCGCAGCGGCAGCAGCACGGGCAGCGCCAGTGTGAACTACGCCAGTAGCGACGGCACGGCCACCGCCGGATCGGACTACACGGCAAGCTCGGGCACCCTGAGCTTTGCCGCCGGTGAACTCAGCAAGACCTTCACCGTGCCGATCACCGACGATACCCTGGTAGAATCCAGCGAGTCCGTGAACCTGAGCCTGACCGCCCCCACCGGCGCTACGCTGGGTTCGCCCGACACAGCGGTGCTTACCATTGCCGACAATGACAGCGGCGGTTCCACCACCACGGCCACCGTGAATTTCAACTCATCCGCCTTTGGCGGCACAGAAGGCACCGCAGTGGTTATTACCGTTTACCGGGCCACCAGCAGTGCTGGGGCCTTCAGTGTGGATTATTCCACCAGCAATGGCACGGCGATAGCGGGCAGCGACTACACCGCCACCAGCGGGACGCTCAGATGGGCCAATGGCGAGGTGGGCTCCAAGACCTTCACCGTGCCGCTCCTGCAAGACGGGGTATCCGAGCCCAAGGAGAGCATTAATATGGCCCTGAGCAATCCAACAAATGGGGCCACATTGGGATCCACCAGTACAGCTATTTTGTATATTTACGGGAATTAAAAAGAAGGGTCTGGACGACTTTACTGAATACATTTTTTAAATTGCAGGAGTTAGGGACAACTCCGGCAAAAAGATGTCGGCGAGCAATCACATGGACGACAACCATTCTATTCGCTCAACATTGCATACGTGTGGTCACCCTCCGGTCTTTGATCAGCCTGTCCCTGGATGTATGGGAAGCTTAATTTAGATATAGGAGAGTGATGGTAACTCTCCTTTTTAGTTAGTAATGCCCTTAAAGCATATAGTAATTTTCTTTGTGATTAATTAACTAGACTGCTCGCATGCAAGGGCGGTAATGCCATCATAAAAGTGCCTCTGAACAGCGGTGGCCTGCATGAATTTCGATCATATATTGCTATTAAAGCGGTGCGGGTATGTGCTGCGGGGGAGTAACCGCGCAGCCAAGCGAACCATGCATGACTGCCGCGCCAGGGGCGGCATATCCACCACGAGTTTTTGTGCCCGGCCGCTGTCATCGAGCACTTGTTCGGCCGCCATCCAGCCGGATGCCACGGCGCTTTCCATGGAAAATGGTAGCCTGGTTTGAATCCAGTCGCCGGCGAGAAAGAGCCCTTTAACCGGCGTGCGCACAACCGGACGCCGTGCCTCACTGCCCGGCCGCGGCGCGGGAATCGCAAGCGGAATACGATGAATGACGGCATGCAGCAACCGGGCCTGCGCAGCCTGGGGGAGAAATTCCGCAAGTTCACTTAGCGTTTTTGCGATGATCTCGTCATCGCTGCACGCTACGACGCGCTGGGAGTAAATAATATTGCTGGCGATTAACGAGGGCCGCTCGCCCCAGCCCGAGTTGATATTGGACAAATCATAAAAGTCGCAATTCAAATCGCCCGGGGCATGAGCACGCGCCCAAAATTGCCGGCGCGTCAGCTTGCGATCGAACCAGAGATAGACGCTCAGGTAGGCAATGGGCTCGAAATGTTCCAGATCGGCAAACACGCCGGGGCTCTCAAGCCATTCCTGGGGAACGATGCCGCGCAAGGCTTGCGGCGGCAGCGCGGCCACACAAAACCGCGCATTTATACGCCGGCCATCCACGAGATGTACGCCGCTGAGCTGCCCCGCTTCTACCAGCAAATTTTTGACCTCGGCACGGTTGATCACCTCGCCACCCGATTTTTCGATTAAGGCACGGGCCTGCGGCGCGTAAAGATCGCCCAGCCCGCCGTCGGGAAAGCCGATGGCCAAGTCGGCGTGTCCGACAATACGCCGATAAAAGCGCATCAAGGCCGCCGCCGAGGCGAGCTCCAGCGGCACGTTCATGATGGCGAATGTGGCAAAGGCCCAGAAGCGCTCGATGAAGCGCGGCGTTACGCCCATATTACGCAGAAAATCGCGCGCACTGAGATGATCGAGACGCAATAAGGCGGTCTCGTCCAGGTCGAATGCCAACTGCACGACCGGCCAATTGGAGATCAGATCGCGCAAGCCGATGCGCGGGTCGGTCATGAGACTAGGCACGAAGTGGTAAGGCGGCGGCAGAAACGAATTGCGGATTACGATTTCGCGCTGTCCATCGACCATGGTCAGGAAACGTTTATCCGTTTGCCAGACGATGCGCTCGCGCGTGCCCAAGCGGTCGAGGAGCTTGAACATATTGTGATAGTGATTGAGGAAGATATGCGGGCCGATGGATAGGACATCGCCGCTTGTTGCATCAATCCAGCTTGCGGCGCGCCCACCCAGGATGGCATCGCGTTCGAGCACGGTGACGCGCAGCCCGCTGTCGCTTAAGGCGACGGCGCAGGTGAGCCCCGCCAGGCCGGCGCCGATAATGACAACATCGGTCTTTACAGATGGATTCATGCTGGGCAGATTTTGCGGGGCATCCGGGATTGTTTAAGCTTGCGTAGGCTGCAAGCCAGGTTTGGTAAGGTAGGCCGCGATCCGGCGCTAAGCCATGTTCGCGTTATGCATCGGATAGAGTTGGTTTTTTTATTCGTCCGTGGCAGGCTTAAAAACGCATTGATTCCCGCCCGATTTTTTGGCCTCGTATAAGGCCGCATCGGCACGCTCGAATAGTATTTCCGGCGTGTCTTTGTCGCATAGTTCTGCGCTGCCGCCGGAGATGGTGATGGGCACGAGCTTGCCGCGGAAGATCGACGTGGGCGTGCATCTCCGCCACCAAGGCGGCGATCAATTCCAATACCTTGGGCAACTCCTATCACCCAGCGGCAATGCCAGGCGCTGCTTGAGCGATTCGCACGCCGCATTCATTTCCAGCGGCAGATCGAGTCTTTCAATAAGTTGCAGCAGTGCCTCGTTCAGCACCGGTGCCGGGCGGGTGGAGAATGCTGCTTGCTGTTGAGGCTGCGCACCGAATACCGCTGCCACTGCGGCCCCTATCTCATCGGCCAATTGCTGCAAGTCATCGCGAATATGGTGCAAATAAAACCCATCGTGCGTTGCCCTGCGCAGGCTTTCGGTGTGGGTCCGAACCACGGCATTGGTACTTTCCGAAAGCAGACTCAAGCCTCGGATGCAGCGGCGCAGCAGCGTTTCCAGCTCGACCCATAGCGCTTCATCCTGCTGGGCTGCACCGGCATAGGAGTTTTCGCGCAGTGCGCTGTTCGGCGACTTGTTCTGCTTGCTCATGGATCCACTATCTTTTTGCATTTAAGTTAATCCATCCCACGCACATGTTTTGCGCCGCTGCTCTTTGCTGCGCGATGAGATTGCCCATGCGTATGTCCTTGACATAGCCGGCGAAGAATTTCTGAGGAACTTAGACCACATTAAGCGGTGCTTAACTGAATACTGTCCGGGACGGTCAGCTCCACGGCGATCGGCAGGTGATCCGAGAAGGGGTGGCTCAATACGCGCACATTGTTTATCTCGAGCGAGGGCGTTACAAGAATATGGTCAATATTACGTTGCGGGCGCCAACTGGGAAAGGTATTTAATGCATGCGCCGGTTCGCGTAGCCGCGTGTTTTTAAACAAGATGTCCATCTCGGGGCTCTCCGGCCGGCAATTCAAATCGCCCATCAGCACCACATGCTCGTGCTCATTCACGAGCTCGCTGATATAGCCCAACTGGCGCAACCGCGCGCGCTGCCCCAGGGCAAGGTGGATCAGTAATAAGACCAAGTCGGAGCCTTTGTCGCCGTAGCGCACCACCATGGCGCCGCGTCCGGGCAGACCCGGTAGCTTGTGTTCGGCGACTTCGGAAGGGTGATACTTGCTGAGCAGCGCCGTACTGTTTTGAGCGATCTTGCCTAAATTGCGATTGGTCTGGGAATACCAGTAGGGAAATTGCCCGCAGTTCGCCAGGTATTCCGCCTGGTTGATAAAACGGCTGCGCCAACTGCCCGCATCGACCTCTTGCAGGGCCACCATGTCAAACTCGCTGATCAGGTGCCCGATCTTACCGAGATTGCCGAGGCTCTGCGCATGCGGCAACACATGCTTCCAACCCTGGGTCAGGTAATGATGCATGCGCGTCGTGGCGATGCCGGATTGAATATTATAACTGAGCAGGCGCAGGGTTTTTTTATCCTCCGGGAGCGCCTGTTCGGTCTGCTTCGCAAGACTCATGTTGGACAAATCATCTCTCCCAGCTTCTCGGTCAGCTTGTGATTCTCGCGGTAATCGACCGGACAATCGATAATGCTCACCGTCTTGTCGGCCAGCGCCTGCCTGAGTATAGGCAACAGATCGGCGGCGCGCGTCACGCGATAGCCTTTGGCGCCGAAGGATTCCGCGTACTTGACGAAATCCGGATTGTTAAAATGAATATTCGAGACCCGATTAAAGGCATTCATCTGTTTCCACTCAATCAGGCCGTAGGCGTTATCGCTCCAGATCAGGATTACAATTGGCGTGCCAATACGCATGGCCGTCTCAATTTCCTGCGAATTCATCAGGAAACCGGCATCGCCGGTCACCGCCACGACAGCGCGGCCCGGTCGCGCCAGGCTCGCGGCGACCGCGCCGGGGACGGCAATCCCCATGCTGGCAAAGCCGTTTGAAATGATACAGGTATTAGGATATTCGCAACGCAGCATGCGCGCCAGCCACATCTTGTGCGCCCCGACGTCGCAGACCACGATGTCCTCCAGGCCGAGCGCGGTGCGCAGGTCCCAGATGATCTTTTGCGGCTTGAGCGGGAAGCCTTCGTCCGCCCGGTGCAGGCGCATCTCCTCGGTGAGCGCCTCGCGCAACGGGCGTATGTGATGGCCCGCGTGGCGCTCGGTAAGCGCGGCAATGCGCGTGAGGCTCAGCTTGATATCGCCGACCACCCCAACCTCTATGCTGTAGCTGGCATCCACCTCCGCCGGCGACATATCGATATGGATGATCTTGCGATCGCGTGTCGGATGCCACAGATAGGGGTGATATTCAACAAGGTCATAACCCACGCAAATAATCACGTCGGCCTCGTTGAAGCCGCAACTGACATAATCGCGCGCCTGCAAGCCCGCACTGCCCAAGGCCATCGGATGCTTGAAGGGGATGGCGCCCTTGGCCATGAAGGTATTGGCCACCGGGATGCTGAGTTGCTCCGCAAACGCGCTAAGCTCTGCCGAGGCACCCGCGCGGATAACGCCATTACCGGCCAATACCATCGGGTGGCGCGCGGCGGAAATCACCGCGGCGGCAGCTCGCACGCGATCGGCGGGGGGCTCCGGCGTGGTGGCAAACTGCGCGCGCAGCGGTACATCGATAATCTCCATGGCCGCGATATTTTCCGGAAAATCGATAAAGCAGGCCCCCGGCTTTTCCGCCTGCGCCACCTTGAAGGCCTTGCGCACGACCTCGGGGATAATCTCCGGCTCCAGGATCTGTGAGGCGTACTTGGTGATCGGCTGGAACATGTTCACGAGATCGAGCACCTGGTGGGATTCCTTGTGCAGCCGCGTGGTGCTCGCCTGCCCGGCGATGGCCACCAGCGGCGCATGATCCATATTGGCGTCGGCCACGCCGGTGACCAGATTGGTCGCACCCGGCCCCAAAGTGGACAGGCACACGCCCGCCTTGCCGGTGAGCCGGCCGTAGACATCGGCCATGAAGGCCGCACCCTGCTCATGGCGTGTCGTGATGAAGGTGATCGAAGAACCCAGCAATGCGTCCATGATCTCGATATTTTCCTCGCCGGGGATGCCGAAGATAAATTCCACCCCCTCATTTTCGAGGCACTTAACGAATAACTCCGCGGCTTTCATAGATTACCAACACGATAAGGAGGGGCGAATGAACAATCAACTTCACGCTTGATTAGGAATTGAAATAGCGCGGTAATGTTAGTTTAGCGCGTAATCTTTTATGCTATCGGCAGAATTTTTGGTTTTTATTACTTAAGGAGCGCGTCCGTGACGGCAGACAAGATCGAGTTGGCCCAATTTCTCAACCAGCAGTATTTATGCGAATCCTTGACGCTCCAAGAGGTCAATACCCTGCTCGATTATACCGAGCTAGTCAGCTTTAACAAGAAAGACATCATTGCCAATATCGGCGAGGTCGGCGAGGCCTTGTATTTCATCGTGCGCGGCGAGGCCGCCTTGCTCTACGACGAAGGCGTACAAGAAGTCGAGGTAGGCAGCATGAAGGAGGGCGAACTCATGGGCGAAATGTCGTTCTTCGACCGCCAGCCGCGCTCCGTGCGTATGCGCGCCGTGAGCGACGACACCCAGGTGCTAAAGCTAACGCGCGCCAAATACAAACGCCTGCGCGTCGAGCATCCTTATATCGCGGTGAATCTTTTGGAACACGCGATCATCAGCCTTGACCATTTGGTGCGCCGCGTGAGTATCGACGTGGCCACCCTGGCAAAATATATTTACGGCGGCACGGGCAACAGAAACTAAAACCATTTCATAAATAGATTTAATGGCTTTGTCATTCTGAGCCCTTCGCTTCACTCAGGATAAACTCCGCGAAGAACCTCTTGATTCAAGGGATTCTTCTGGTGCTTACGCCCCTCAGAATAACAATCCTAATCGTGAATAGAAATAGGTTTATCCTTCGCAGCCCTTCGCTTACAAAGCCCCGTAGGAATGCAGGCCCGACAGCCACATATTCACGCCCAGGAAGGCGAAGGTTGTCACCAGCAAACCCGCCACCGCCCACCAGGCCATCGGCGCGCCGCGCCAGCCCTTGGTGAGGCGCATGTGCAGCCAGGCCGCGTAGTTCAGCAGGATAATGAGCGCCCAGGTTTCTTTCGGGTCCCACGACCAATAGCCGCCCCACGCCTCCGCCGCCCACAAGGCGCCGAGGATGGTCGCCAGTGTGAAGAAGCAAAATCCCAAGGCGATGGACTTGTACATGATGTCGTCCATGATCTCCAGGCTCGGCAAGCGCGTGGCCAGCAGTCCCTGCGGGTTGCGCTGCTCGGCACGGTTGCGCGCCAGGTAGGCAATACCCACCATCGCGGCCAGCGAGAACGAGCCGTAGCCGATGAAATTGGCCGGCACGTGTATCTTCATCCAGTAGCTTTTCAGGGCCGGCACCAAGGGCTGGATGGCATGCGCCTCGCGCCCGAAGGTATACCAGAGTACGAAGGCCACCGCTGCGGTAATGACCAGCAGCACGAACGCGCCGAGTGAACGCGTCTTGTAGCGCGCCTCGTAATAGAGATAAAGCAGGGCCGTAATGATGGAAAACAGCACGAAGACTTCATACAGGTTGCTGACCGGAATGTGCCCGACATCGACGTTGATCAGATAGGATTCGCGCCAGCGCACCAGCAGCCCGACAAGGCCCATGCCGGCCGCCGACCAGGTCATGGCCGTGGCCACGCGCGTGGTGAAATCCGAACGCAGGAACAGGCCGGCAAAATAGGCGAGCGTGGCCATCAGGAACAGCGCGCTCATCCACATGATCGCCGACTGGCTGGAGATCAAAAACTTTAGGAAGAAATTGGTTTCGGCGGGCGCCAGGCTGTTGCCGTAAATATTGACGGCCAGCAGGCTCAGCACGGCGACGGTGAGCAGGAAAACGCGCGCCGGTTTCCAGTGCCAGCCCCATGCGATGATGGCCGGCGTGACGCCCGACAGGATAACAATCTCGTAGATATCCATGACCGCGCCGTAGCGGTAAAAGATAAAACCTGCCCCGCAGATCATCAGCGCGGCCCATATCCAGTCAAAAGTACTTAATGTTTTTAGAAAGGGCGGCTTATCAAAATCGCTTAACATGACCTCTGGTGACGCTGCCATAGCTTAACCTCGTGTTGCTTCCGGGGAACACCGCACTGTGTTGCAGATGCGGACCTACAACGAACGCTTGCTTATAATTCCTTTAATCGGCCTTCCAGGCTATGCTGCAAGGTGTTGAATTCTTTATTAAAACCAATCTGATCGCGGTGG
>JBDSTW010000192.1:0-5519 GCA_039928055.1 Gammaproteobacteria bacterium
CACCGAAGCGACTAACGGGCTTAAAAACGAGCGCGGCACCATCGCCATGGCGCGTGAATACGAGCCCAATTCCGCTACCAATCAATTCTTCATCAACGTAGTCGATAATCGCATCCTGAATCATCACTCACCCACGCCCGGACATTGGGGTTATGCGGTCTTCGGCAAAGTCGCCGAGGGACTGGATGTTCTGGACCGCATCCGCAATCTTCCCACCGGCGCCGGCGGGCCCTTTGATAAAGAGGCGCCACAAACTCAGGTACTCATCAAAAAAATCAGCATCGAGCCGCCTGCCCCTTCCGTCTTTTTAGCCGCTGAGGAAAAAGCCGCCAAGGAACTGGCGGATGCCAAGGCGGCAGAAGAGAAAAAAGCGGCGCTGAAGGCCAGTAAAAAACCCGCCAAGAAAAAACCCGCGGCCAAGAAGGTTGCAAAGCCCAAACCAGCCACCGCATCCGCAAGCACCGACCAGATAAGCGCGGTAAAACCCTCTACCCCACCCACCGGAACGGGTGCAACGACGGCCGCACCGATGGGAGCGAGCAATCCAAAATAAGCAGCTCTTTATTTCCGATCTCCACTTGTGTGCGGAACGGCCGGCGAGCACGGCGCTTTTTTTAAAATTTCTCGAACAGGATGCCCGCCAATGCGCGGCCTTATATATTCTGGGCGATCTGTTCGAGGCCTGGCTCGGCGATGACGATACTCACCCGGAAAGCCTGCGTGTCATGGCTGCGTTGCGCCGGCTAACGGACCACGGCGTACCCGTTTATATAATGCACGGTAATCGCGATTTCTTGATCGGTTCCGGTTTCGAAACCATGACCGGCTGCTGCCTGTTGCCCGATCCGTGCGTAATTCATTTATACGATCAACCCACCCTGCTCATGCACGGCGATACGCTGTGCACGCAGGACACCGAGTATCAAACCATACGCCTGCAAGTCCGTGACCCCGCTTGGCAACAGGCCTTGCTGGCCCTGCCGCTTGCGCAGCGCGTCGAACTCGCCCGGCGCTATCGCCTGGAAAGCCAGGAAAAGATGCGTAATAAATCGGAGGCCATCATGGACGTCGATCAGGCCGCCGTGGAAAATATCATGCGCGAGCACTGTGTCCGGCGCTTGATCCACGGCCACACGCATCGCCCCGCCGTGCATGATTTTTATATCGACGGAGAGCAGACGCAACGTATCGTACTGGGCGACTGGTATGAGCAGGGCAGTGCCTTGTGGTGCAGCCGGGAAGGCTGCGAGTTGAACCATTTACCTTTTCCGCCCCGCAATGACGGAGGAGTCGAGTGTCTTTAACCATTCCGCGCGAAGAAGCCATCGAGCAGCTGCATACCGTGCGCGACTTCATTCGCTGGGGCGTCAGCCGCTTTAACGAGGCCGGGCTTTGCTTCGGCCACGGCACGGATAATGCCATCGACGAGGCTGTTAACCTCATACTGCACACCCTGCATTTGCCCCATCATTTGCCCGCACATTTATTCAATACGGCACTGACGACGAGCGAAAAGGCGAAGGTCATCGATATGCTGTTACGCCGTATCGACGAGCGCGTGCCGGCGGCCTACTTGACGCAGCAGGCCGCGTTTGCAGGCCTGAACTTTTACGTTGATGAGCGCGTGCTCGTGCCGCGCTCGCCGATCGCCGAGCTTATCGAGCAGGGATTTGCACCCTGGGTGGAACACGACCGGGTTAACGCCATCCTGGACCTGTGCACCGGCAGCGCGTGCATTGCCATTGCCTGTGCGCATTATTTTCCGCACGCGCAAGTCGATGCGGTGGATCTCTCGCCCGCTGCCCTCGAGGTCGCCGCAATAAATATCCGCCAGCACGGCCTGAAAGGTCGTGTGCATGCTCTGCAAGCGGATTTATTCGGCGCCGTGGCCGGCAGAAAATACGACATCATCGTGAGCAATCCGCCTTATGTGGACGCCGCGGAAATGGCGGCGCTGCCCGCAGAGTTCCGCCACGAGCCAAGTCTGGGCCTTGCTGCGGGGAAAGACGGCCTGGATTGCATAACGCGCATTTTGCGTGAAGCAGCGGATTATCTGAATCCGCAGGGCGTATTGGTCGCAGAGGTCGGCGCCAGTGCCGATGCGCTTACGGAGGCCTTCCCGGATCTGCCCTTCTTATGGCTGGAATTCGAACGCGGCGGTGAGGGTGTGTTTCTGCTTACGCGCGAGCAACTGCGCGGCGTTTAGGGAAACCCTGAATAATTCAGGGAGCCTCTGATTTATTCAGAGGTTCCTTGCGGTACAAGGATGTACCGCCATTCCTCAAACACGTAAGTATTTGAGGAATGAAGAAAATTAAAAATCGCATTTTTAATTTTTGTCTCTGAAAATTCCATGAATGGAATTATTCAGAGTTTCCTCAGAGGTTCCTTAGCATTCAAAGTATTGTGAAGCCTTTGATATCTTCCGCAGGCACCTGAATCGCCTGCACGCCGCTGACCCGCGCATGGGGCGGTCCGCTAGACAGCCACTCGTGCAGCATGCTGAGCTTCGCCGCATCGCCGCAGGCCAGTACCTCAACGCGGCCATCGGCGTGATTGCGGGCCCACCCCGTCAGACCCAAGGACAAGGCCTTTTGCCGAGCAGAGGCGCGAAAAAATACCCCCTGCACATGACCCGACACCCAATAGCGCATGCAGTACGTCATGAGAATTCACCGGTCTTGACAGCGTCCTTACCCTCGATCACGCCGCCAAAACTTCCATCTCGGCTGGGTGGAGACCTCCGGTTTGGGCGCGGCTGTTTCGGATTTAATGAATTCTTCAAGCGCCTCCCCGGTGACGGCACCTAAGTGCATGGTGGCAATCTCGCCGGCCGGGGAAATCAGGTAGGTACTGGGCAGGCCGTAGATCGGGCCCAAAGGGGACATGTCCTCGGATTTCCAGAGCAATACCGGATAGGTCATAAAATGCTCATCGACAAACTCGCGCAAGCTCGCCGGATCGATGTTCTCGGCATTCACGCCCAGCACCACCGCGTCTTTGTCCTTATGCCTGGCATGGAACGCATCAAGCTCGGGAATCTCTTGCAGACAAGGCCCGCACCAGGTTGCCCAATAATTTACGACTACCCATTTGCCGCGGTAATCCGAGAGCTTGTGCGCCACGCCGTGGATATCGGGCAATACGAAATCCACGGCCGCGGACGACGGTGCGGATAGCACGAGCAGGGTAAAAAGGATTACACTAATTCTATAAAAATGATACGGCATACATCTCCTCTTACGACAACGCCTCGCCCTGCATACCAGGTCGTCACAATGAACAATAATGACTATGAATAATAAACGCTTTCGTGTCGAAAAAGACAGCTTGGGCGAATATCAGGTTCCCGCCGAGGCCTGGTACGGCATTCAAACCACCCGTGCCGTGGCAAACTTCCAAATCAGCGGCCAAACCATGGATGAGGACTTTATCCTGGCCCATGTGCACGTCAAGCGTGCGGCGGCGCTGGCGAATATGCAGCCCGGTTGGCTCGAAAAAGATTTGGCAAAGGCCATCATCGCCGCCTGCGACAAGATCCTGGCCGGCGAACATCTCGATCAATTCGTGGTGGACCGTTTTCAGGCCGGTGCCGGCACCAGCCACAACATGAACAGCAACGAGGTGATCGCCAACCTCGCCAATGTCGCGCTGGGCAGCAAGCGCGGCGTGTATACGCCCATACACCCCAATGACCACGTCAATATGGGGCAGAGCACCAACGATACCATCCCCACGGCTATCCGCCTGGCCGCCTTAGCCAAACTGCCGCGCCTGATCGCCGCGACCTACACCATGGCCGACGAATATGCGCGCATCGGCGCACGCGAGATGAATACCGTAAAAAGCGGCCGCACACACCTTCAAGATGCCGTGCCGACCACGCTCGGCCGCGAATTCAATGCCTACGCCTGGACCTTGCGCCGCTGCGTGGCACGCCTCACGCAAACGCACAGCCCCTTATGTGACATTGGCCTTGGCGGCAGCGCCGCAGGTACGGGCCTTAATACCGCGCCGGATTATGCAAAAAAAGTTGCTGCGGAATTGGCCAAGCTCACCGGCGAGCCGATACGCCCCGCTGAAGATCTGATCGCGCAGATGCAATCCATGCACGACATCCAGAACCTGTCCTCGGCCATCCGCGACCTCGCCGTAGAACTCACACGCATCGCCAACGACATGCGCCTGCTGGCCTCGGGGCCGCGCACCGGGCTTGGTGAAATCGTACTCCCGCCCGTGCAACCCGGCTCCAGCATCATGCCCGGCAAAATAAACCCGGTCATGTTCGAAATGCTCAACCAGGTCTGTTACCAGGTCATTGGGCAAGACGCAGCGATAGCCGCCATGTCGCAGGCCGGTCAACTCGAATTAAATGTGATGATGCCGGGGCTGGGCGCGGCGCTGTTCGATGCCATGGACTGGCTGACCAACGCGCTCAACGCCACGACGGAACGCAACCTCAAGGGTCTGCGCGTCGACCGCGAGCGCTGCAAGGCCTTCCTGCACAACAGCGTCGGCCTCGCTACCCTGCTCAGCCCCGATATCGGCTATGCAGCCGCCGCCAAGATCGCCAAGGAATCCGAGCTCACCGGCCGCCCCGTGCGCGAGATCGTTGCCGAGCAAGGACTGATGACCGTCGAGGCATTCGATGTGTTGGTTTTGCAAGCCGCGCATGCGGGGCAGAAATAGTTAAAAAGCTTCTCGCAAATAACTAAGGGGCGTCCAAGCCTGACGCTTACCCCGGCTTGCATAATCCTGACCCGCACGGCCAATCACTTTATAATAGACATTCCCATGCTTACCCCCACCGAACTTCTCGGGCCTGACGGCCCGCTCGCCCGCCGCATTGACGGTTTCGCGCCGCGCATCCAACAGCAGGAGATGGCTGAAGCCGTGGCGGATGCGCTGGCTAATTATGAGGTACTGATTACCGAGGCCGGCACCGGCACGGGCAAGACCTTTGCCTATCTCGTGCCCGCCTTGCTGTCGGGGAAAAAGGTAATCATCTCAACCGGCACCAAGAATTTGCAGGATCAATTATTTCATCGCGACTTGCCCATCGTGCGCGATGCGCTCGGCGTTCCGGTGACCGTGGCCTTGCTCAAGGGGCGCGCCAATTATCTATGCCTGCACCGTCTGGAAACCACGGAGGCGGAGGGACGTTTTCGTACGCGCGAGCAGGCGCAGGAACTTATACCCATCCGTGTCTGGTCAGGACGCACCCAATCCGGCGATATTGCCGAGCTCACGGAGATTGCCGAAGACTCGCCCACCTGGGCACAAGTCACCAGCACGGCGGATAATTGCCTCGGCCAGGAGTGTCCTTCTTACGCGGACTGCCATGTACTGAAGGCGCGCCGCGCTGCCCAAGAGGCGGATGTGCTGGTCATCAATCATCACCTGTTATTTGCGGACATGGCCTTGCGCGATGAAGGTTTTGGCGAATTGCTGCCCGGTGCCAACGCGCTGATCCTGGACGAGGCGCATCAATTACCCGAGATCGCCTCCAATTTTTTCGG
>JBDSTW010000193.1:0-1648 GCA_039928055.1 Gammaproteobacteria bacterium
CGTATGCCTCGGGTTGATAGTAATCGTAGTAGGAAACGAAATACTCAACAGCATTATTCGGAAAAAATTCGCGCATCTCTGCGTATAATTGCGCGGCGAGCGTTTTGTTCGGGGCCATGATCATGGCTGGACGCTGCACGGCCTGGATGACATTGGCGATAGTGAAGGTCTTGCCCGAACCGGTCACGCCCAGCAGGGTCTGCCCGGCCTCGCCTTGTTTCAGGCCATCGACGAGCCGGGCAATCGCCTCGGGCTGATCACCGGCGGGCTGAAAGCCGGAATTTATTGTAAATGGGATCATGGGGATTCTGATAAGTGCGTGATTCAAGTATCATGACCGCAGAGAAAAGATACAAGAGCAAAGATACAAGAAATCAAAGGCTAACTGATTGTGCAGGCTCTCACTTTTCTCTTCTATCTTGTATCTTTTCTCTGATTTTTAAGTATCTTTACTCTGGTTTTAAGGGGGATTTGAAGGTTGGACGTTGAATTATCAAAACGAGTTCAAAATATCAAACCATCGCCCACGCTGACTGTTACTGCGCGGGCCGCGGCACTAAAGGCGGCAGGCAAGGACATTATTGGCCTGGGTGCCGGCGAGCCGGACTTCGATACCCCTGAACATATTAAGCAGGCGGCCGTGCAGGCCATCCGTGCGGGCTTTACCAAGTATACCGCAGTCGATGGTACGGCCGAATTGAAACGAGCCGTCATCAATAAATTCGCGCGCGATAACGGGCTGACTTACGCGCCTCATCAGATTCTGGTTTCCGTCGGCGGCAAACAGAGTTTTTATAACCTGGCCCAAGCCTTGCTCAATCCCGGCGATGAGGTCATTATCCCCGCGCCTTATTGGGTTTCCTATCCCGACATGGTGCTGCTTGCCGAAGGCGTGCCGGTAATAGTATGGGCGGGCATCGAGCAAGGCTTCAAGATCACCCCCGCGCAACTCGAAGCCGCCATCACGGCGAAGACGCGCCTGCTGGTGCTGAACGCACCGTCGAATCCTACGGGCGTAATGTATACCCACGCTGAACTTGCGGCCCTGGGTGTTGTACTGCGCCGCCATCCGCAGGTCATGATCGTCAGCGATGATATTTACGAGCACATTATCCTTTGTGATGAGCCCTTTTGTAACATACTCAATGCCTGCCCGGATCTATACGACCGCACCATCGTCATTAACGGCGTCTCGAAAAGTTATTCGATGACCGGCTGGCGCATCGGCTATGCCGGCGGCCCGCCGAAACTGATCGCCGCGATGAAAAATATCCAGTCGCAAAGCACCTCGAACCCCGCGTCCATTTCTCAAGTCGCGGCGCAAGAGGCCCTCGAAGGCGATCAATCCTTTATGCGGGCTTGGGTGAAAGAATATAAGGATCGCCATGATGTGGTGCTGGCGGAGCTGCGTAAGATCAAGGGCGTCCAATGCCTGGCTTCGCAAGGGGCGTTTTATTCCTTTCCGCGCATGCAGGATATTATCGACGGCCTGGATGGTGTGAATAATGACATAGAACTGGTCGAGTACATCCTCACTAATACCGGCGTTGCGCTGGTGCCCGGTTCCGCCTTCGGCGCGCCGGGTTATATGCGCCTGTCGTTCGCCACCAGCATGGAGAATTTGCGCGAGGCGCTCACGCGCATGCAA
>JBDSTW010000194.1:0-9631 GCA_039928055.1 Gammaproteobacteria bacterium
AAGGAACTCCCTACGCTGAGTATTTCGTAATTGCCCAGATTGGCGAGGAAGCCTTCCAGGCTGACGCCCCGGTGTGAACGGCTGCCCACCACCGTGCACATTCCCTCGCGCCAGGGACGCACATGAATCGGAACCGCAGGCTCGTGTAAGCCCTGTTTATAGGCACCCTGCCGGGCGGCCGCGTAATAGCAAACTCCGCTGACCGGGATGTACACGACGCCTAACACCACGTGCTGCTGTTCTATGAGCGCGATATTGACGGTAAAGTCGCCGTTGCGTTTGACAAACTCGCGCGTGCCGTCGAGCGGGTCGACCAGCCAGTAGCGTTGCCACGCGGAGCGTTGCGTGAAAGAAACGGCGGCGGCCTCTTCGGACAGCACCGGCCATCCGAGCGTCAGCTTATTCAGCCCCGCCAGGATAGTGTTATGAGCGGCCATGTCCGCCTCGGTGAGCGGCGAGTGATCGTCTTTTTTGCTCACGGAAAAGTCGGTGCAATACACTTCCATGATCTTCTCGCCAGCCGCCCGCGCGATGTCGATTACGGGTGCGATCAAGGCGGCCAGGTTTTCTGTTTTAAGCGTCATGAATTCAGCATTTCCCGTACGATAAATAAAGCGGCGATACTGCGTGCCTCGGTGCAATCCTCACACACCAGCAATTCTTTCAGGCGACTTAACTGCCAGGGCACCACCTCGATTTCCTCAGGCTCGTCACCCGGTTCCTTGCGTATATATAAGTCTTGCGCGAGCACAATATGGGTGATGTGGCTAAGGTAGCCGGGCGCGACCGTCAGCGAGGTGATATGGTTAAGCTTGCGCGCGCCATAGCCGACCTCTTCCATCATCTCGCGGTTGGCCGCCTCAAGCAGATTTTCGCCCGGCTCGACCCGCCCCTTAGGCAACGCCAACTCATAACGGCCCACGCCGGCGGCATATTCGCGGATCAGTAATACGGTATCGGCGTCGAGCATGGGAACGACCAGGACTGCGCCGCTTGAGGATGTGCATAGGCGCTCGTATCTCACCTCGATGCCATTGGAGAAGCGTAGATCCAATTGTTCGACATGAAAGATACGCGTCTTCGCGATGGTTTGGGCGTGCAGTAATTCCGGTTTTTTACGCATCGGGCACAGTATATCATCGGGCCTTAAAGACTGTGCCTGTGAAGCCGCAACCAGACGTTGCGCATCCCGCACAAAGGCTATGGGATCGGCTTAATTCAGGGGTGCGCCAGGAGCGGCGGCGATGGTGGTAAGCGCGGGCGCCTGCCCGGTTCCGGACAAGGCTATGTTATGGAGTGGGTTGGCTGCGTCGCTGTGGATAAGCAATTGAGCCGTGCGCGTATCGGCGGCGCTGGGGTGAAAAATAATGCCGACCTTGCAGCTTTGGCGCGGCGCTATCATGCCGCCGCTGCAGGTATCTTCGCTCTTGGTAAAATCGTGCGCATACGGCCCGGCGACGCTGATGGCCGCAACGCTAAGCGACGTATTTGCCGTGTTGGTATTGGTTAAGGTGAAGGTTTGCACTGCGGTATTGCGGCCCAACTCAGTATCGTCAAAGCGGATCCCGGAGGCGCTGAGCTTGAGCAGCCGGCTTACCAAGCCTACCGCAGCCGCATTGATGATGCCGGCCCCGCATGCGTCCTTGGTGCAATCGGCGCCGGTACCCGTCGGGAACGGTCGCGCGCTGGCCTGGATGGCGGACACCACCTGGGCGGGTGTCAGCGTTGGATTGGCCGACAACATGAGCGACACAATCCCCGCCACATGCGGCGCCGCCATGCTGGTGCCTTGTTTATAGCCGTAGTCATCGGCCAGGGGGAAGGTCTTGCCGGAATTCAAGGTCGACAGCACGCCATCGCTGAGCACCCGCGAGGTATCACCGCCCGGCGCGCTGATGGTCACGACGCTGCCGTAATTGCTGTACGGGGCCTTGCGCCCGGCGCGGTCGGTGGCCGCTACCGTGATGACCCCTTTGCAACTCGCGGGCGAAAACTCGGCCGCATCGCTGTTGCGATTACCCGCCGAAACGATCACGATTTTGCCGGCGTCCACGATTTCGTTTATCGCCTGCTGCACGCTCATATTGCAACTGCCGGGGCCGTCCAGGCTCATGTTCAGGATATGCGCCGGGTATGGATTTTGCGGTACGCCCGGCACCGGCAGGCCTGCGGCCCAACGCGCGCCGTCAACAATGTCCGAGGCATAGCCGCCGCACTTACCCCAGGCGCGCACGGGCAGGATTTTGACCGCGGGGTTCACCCCCGTTATCCCGCGCCTGTCCCTGCTCACCGCGCCTATGGTGCCGGCCACGTGCGTGCCGTGCCAGGAGCTATTTTTGACACCGCAACCGGTAAAAAACCCGGGCGAAGTGTCCTTACCGGCATTCTCGATACCGGTGATCCAGTCGCCCGGATCGGTGGCGTCGCTGTCGCGGCCGTCGCCATCGTTCGCGGTGAAAAATATCCCCGGCCGATCTTCCGAAACAAAATCATAGCCGGGCAGAATATTCCCCGGGAAATCCCGGTGCGGCAATACCCCCGAGTCAATCACCGCCACAATAATATTCGGCGAACCCGTGGTTACCGCCCAAGCCGCCGGCAGATCGATGCCGCCGCCTTCCAGATCGGGGGCGCTAAAATCCCACTGTGCGGTGTATTGATTTTCCTCGGCCTCCCTCATACGCATGACCAAGTCGGGCTCGGCGTAATCGACGGCGGGGTTGGTGCTTAATCTGGCGGCGATGACTGTCGCCTCTTTTATACTGACACGGTGCGGCAATTTAACCACGTGCGCGCCGCCGGACATGATATGAGCCTCAGCCAATACGACGCCGGCGCTGCTGCTCAGGCTGCGTAATTGTGCCGCGCTCAGGGCGGGCGTCGTTGGTTGCGCATTATGAAGCTTGACGATGAGTTGGTGGGTATAGTCGGCGGCGGCCGGAAGCGGCTGATTATTTTCCTTTCCCTGTGCCATGTAGAACACGGATAACACGAGCGCGGCCAAGGGCACCGCTATTTGCAAAAACTTCCCCCTATGATTCATCTAAATTACCAACCTATATATACCTGCGATATGTAGCGCATCAGCATTCTGCGCCAGCGGCCCTGAAAGTTAATGCAACCGCAATGCCAGCTTGGTTTGCCGGGGCGCGCCTGGAGCGGCGGCCGACTAAGGCGAACCACCTCGGCTTTTTAGAGTGAGGTAGAGCTTCCCTAACAGTTAGAAAGCAATTTGCCGCACCACTTATCAAGCAGGCTATGTAATGGGGCGTGCAGCAATGTGACAAAAAATGACAGCCGTACGGCATAATTTGTCAGTGCCTTTAACGCCGAGAAAGCTCTATTAGCGAATTGCGGGCTGCTAAATCAAGAAGGCGAAAGCCAGGGCATTGCTGCTTGCAATAGCCGCGGTATTCTTATAACGTATCTCTACAGCCAGATGAATAAGGCTGAGCAAGGATGCCGTTACTTTTACCTAAGGATAGGGATGGTTCATTTCACGTTGTCTTCTAAAGTCCTCGCGAGTTTTTCCGCGTACGGCTATCGGCCTGCACAAACCTTGCGGGCGGGCCTTTGTCCTGCACGGACCACATCCCTGCCGCCTTGTAATTCTCCGCTAGCCCGGCTTGTCTCTTGATTGCCTAAGGCGACCTTGCACTAACTATAAAATATAAGCATGTCTACCCTGCTCTCGATCAACAATTATTATTACCGGCGCGGCGGCGCCGAGGTGGTCTTCCTCGAACAGAATCGCATGTTCGAGGAGCGTAATTGGCGCGTCGTGCCCTTCGCTATGCAACACCCCAAGAATTTGCCGTCGCCCTGGGCACCATACTTTATTGATGAAATCGAATTTGGCGCGGACTACTCGGCCTGGGAAAAATTATTGAAGATGCCGAAGGTTATCTATTCACTGGAGGCACGGCGCAAACTGGGCAATTTGTTGAGCACAGTGCGGCCGAATATCGCTCATGCGCACAATGTATATCATCATATTTCACCCTCCATCTTCGGGGTGCTGAAACGCCGCAATATCCCCACCGTGCTCACCCTCCACGACCTCAAGCTGGCCTGCCCGGCTTACAAGATGTTGGCGCACGACGGCATTTGCGAACGCTGCAAAGACGGCGCTTTATCCCACGTGGTGCGCAACCGCTGCGTAAAAAATTCACTGGCACTGAGCGGAATGATTTGGCTGGAGGCCAGCGTGCAGCGCATGCTGGGGTGTTATGCGGACAATGTGGATCGATTTATCACCCCGAGCCGTTTCTATCTGGAAAAATTAGTTGAATGGGGCTGGGAGCGGAAGCGTTTTGTGCACATCCCCAACTTCGTCGATGTTGACGCACACAAGCCCGACTACGCTATAGGCCAGGCCTTTTTATATTTCGGCAGGCTGGCGCCGGAAAAAGGGCTGACGACTTTGGTAAAGGCGGCGGCGCTCGCGCAGGTGCCCGTGTGGATAGTCGGCACCGGGCCCGAAGAGGAAGCGCTTAAGCAACGGGTCGTTCAGACCGGCGCAAACGTGAAGTTTCTCGGCTACAAATCGGGGGCTGAATTACATGCCTTGGTACAGGCCGCGCGCGCCGTGGTGCTGCCCTCCGAATGGTATGAGAATGCGCCCATGAGCATTTTGGAGTCTTATGCCTTGGGCCGACCGGTTATCGGCGCCGCCATCGGTGGCATACCCGAACTTATTCGCGAAGATGAGACCGGGATCAGTTTCAAGAGCGGTGATGTCGATGCTCTGGCGGCGGCATTACGGCGCATTGCCGATATGCCCGATGCACAAGTGGCGCATAGGGGACGCAGTGGCCGGCAGTGGGTGGAGAACGAGTTTACCGTGGAGTGTTACCTGGAGCGCTTGCTGGCTTTATACGGCGAATTTGGCGTTACGCGTTTGAGCAATAGCCCTGCGCAATGAAATCTTGGGGAACGCTTTCGCTGTTGGAGACATCTAAATGGGTGACTATATTTATAAGCAGCTAAGGAGAGGGCAGCATGGATGCGCACGCGCAAAGGCTATCACCGGCCGATGAAAATCCGTTAAAGACTATAAGCGTCATGGCCCTGGGCCTGCGCGGCATTCCGGACGTGCAGGGCGGCGTGGAAACTCACGCCGCAAACTTATACCCCTTATTGGCCCAACTGGGTTGCAGGGTTGAGGTCGTAGGGCGCGCAAGCTATCTGTCGCACTACGCGGGCGCGGTATGGCAAGGCGTCAAGCTGCGCCGCCTCTGGTCGCCGCGCAACAAGGCCCTGGAGACACCGGTGCACACGCTGCTCGGCGTTCTGTATGCGGGTATCAAACGGCCGGATATTTTACATATCCATGCGGTCGGACCCGCGCTGTTTGTGCCCCTGGCACGCCTGCTGGGTTTGCGCGTAGTCGTTACGCACCACGGGGCCGATTACGAGCGCCAGAAGTGGGGCGGTTTTTCGCGGCGCATCTTGCGTTTGGGCGAACGGCTGGGCATGCGCTTCGCCCATCAGCGCATCGTCATATCCGATGTTATCGCCAATCTGGTGCGCTCCAAACATGCGCGCGATTCTATTTTGATTCACAATGGCGTGGTCCTGCCGCAATTGCCCGAGACGGCCGGCGTTCTGGAAAAGTTTGGCTTGGCCGCGGGCCGCTATATCCTGCTCGTCAGCCGCACAGTACCGGAGAAGCGCCATCTTGATCTCATTGAGGCCTTTTCCAAGGCTGGGCTGACCGGCTGGAAGTTGGTGCTGGTCGGCGCTGCGGACCATCCCGATGAATACACGCGCTGCATTCAGGCGCGGGTCGCCGCCACGCCTAATGTGCTCTGCACCGGCTTTCAAAGCGGGCTGGCCTTGCAGGAGCTCTACGCTCATGCGGGCCTGTTCGTGCTGCCGTCCTCGCACGAAGGCTTGCCGATCGCCCTGCTTGAGGCATTGAGTTTCGGCTTGCCGGTTATCGCCAGCGACATCCCAGCCAATCTCGAGGTCGGCCTGGACGATGACAGCTATTTTCCGCTGGGCGACACGCAGGCCCTCGCCGCCTTACTGCGCAAGACCACCGCTCGTGCGTTTACCGAAGAACAGCGGGGGAGGCAGCGCAAATGGGTAAAGGAGCGTTACAATTGGGAAGCGATAGCGCTAAAAACCTATGACACCTATTTGCTCGCCTGTGCAAAGCGATCGGAGCCGGTGGCGGGCAAACCCGAAATTATAAAAACTTAACTCTAACCCTCCTCATTAATTAAAGGTTTTCCGATGCGACTGCTTATTGTTGGCGGAGCCGGCTATATCGGCTCGCACATGGTCAAGATGTTGCTCGACTGCGGGCACGATGTGGTTACCTTCGATAACCTCTCCACCGGCTACCGCGATGCGGTGCTCGGCGGGGAATTCATTTACGGCGATCTCGCCGATAAACCCCTGCTCGACAAGATTTTCAGCGAGAGGAGATTCGACGGCGTCATGCATTTCGCCTCCTTCATTCAAGTGGGCGAATCCGTGCTGGAGCCCGGCAAGTATTATCAAAATAATTTCGCCAATACCTTGAACCTGCTCGATGCCATGGTCGAACACGGCGCAAGCAATTTTATTTTTTCATCCACCGCGGCGATCTTCGGCGAGCCTCAGTACACACCGCTCGACGAGCAACATCCCAAGCATCCGATCAATCCTTACGGCCGCTCGAAGTGGATGGTCGAGCAGGCATTAGAGGATTACGATCGTGCCCATGGGCTCAAGTCCGTCTGCCTGCGCTATTTCAATGCCGCGGGCGCGGACCCGTCCGCCTTGCTCGGCGAGCGCCATGAACCGGAGACCCATTTGATTCCCCTGGTATTGCAGGTAGCTGCCGGTCTGCGCCCGCATATACAAGTTTACGGCGAAGACTACGACACACCCGACGGTACGTGCATCCGCGACTACATCCACATCGTCGATTTATGCCAGGCACACCTGTTGGCCCTCGATAAGCTGCGCCAAGAGGGGAGTAGCGCAGCCTATAACCTGGGCAACAGCAACGGCTTCTCCGTGCACGAGGTCATCGAGACCGCGCGCGCGGTAACCGGCAAGGACATCAAGGTTTTATCCGCTGCGCGGCGCGCCGGCGATCCGGCGCGCCTGGTTGCCGAATCCGCACTGTCGCGCGCGGCGCTGCAATGGATGCCGATGTATGCCGACCTGGCCACGATCATCGAGCATGCCTGGAGCTGGGAGCAGAGACACGCTCACTTAATGGCCGAGGCGCGCGGCAAAAACGCCAGGGTATAAAACATCTCCAGATAGCGGCGCGTTTCGTCGCGCTCCAGGTTGGTCACGTATTTGAGCTAGGCGCCACGCACAAGCGGGCGAATGGTTAACTTAGGCGACTTTCACTTCATTAAGTACGGGTATGCAAGGTCAGGCAACGACCCCGCATTGGACATGCGGGTCATGCCCTCGAAAGACTGCTCTCTCCCTTCTTCAACTTCTTTGCAGCCTTCTTTTCTTTTGTGGTCTTGGCGGGTAACTTCTTGGTTTGCTTTTTGCTGTTCATGCCTTTCATGCTGTTCGCTCCTGATGCTAGAGATTTTGAAGATGCCGGATCTGCATAAACAGGTTTGTTTAACGCTGAGATATTCCATCTTCGGCTGAATGGTAAACCTTGTCAGCGTCGCTTTCCAGCTTGACTACTCCACCGTAACGGATTTGGCCAGATTACGCGGCTGGTCGATATCCGTGCCCTTGAATACGGCGGCGTGGTAAGCCAAGAGTTGCAGCGGGATGGTGTAGATAATCGGCGAGACGCAATCCTCGCTGGGCGCGACGTTTATTACCTGCACACCCTGCGTGGAGTGTACGCCCGATGCGCCGTCGGCAAAGACGATCAGCTCGCCGCCGCGCGCGCGTACCTGTTGCAGATTGGATTTGAGCTTTTCCAAAAGATCGTTATTCGGCGCTACGGCGATCACGGGCATGTCTGCATCCACCAGGGCGAGCGGGCCGTGCTTCAGTTCGCCGGCGGGATAGGCCTCGGCATGGATATAGGAAATCTCCTTGAGCTTGAGCGCACCCTCCATGGCCACCGGATAGTGGGCGCCACGCCCTAAAAACAAGGCATGGTGTTTGTCGGTGAATTGTTCGGCCAGGGTTTTTATTTCGTCGTTGAGTTCGAGAATTTTTTCGATCTGCGCGGGCAGGCGCACCAGCTCGCGGACGATTTCCGCCTCAAGTTCGGTGCCCATGCCCTGTCTGCGCCCCAGCACCGCGACGAGCAAGAGCAGCGCGACTAATTGCGTAGTGAAGGCCTTCGTCGAGGCAACGCCGATCTCCGGCCCGGCGTGCGTCAGGAATGCGAGATCAGCCTCGCGCACCAGCGGGCTCTCCGCCACATTGCAAATGGCCAGCGTGTGCCCGAGGCCGAGGCGTTTAGCCTCGCGCATCGCGGCCAGCGTGTCGGCGGTTTCGCCGGATTGCGATAGCGCCACGATGAGGGAGTTGCGCCTGACCACCGGACGGCGATAACGGAATTCGCTCGCCACTTCGGCCGTGCAGGGAATGTTAGCCAGCGATTCCAGCCAGTAACGCGCGACCATTCCGGCGTGATAACTGGTGCCGCAGGCGATGATGTGCACCTGTTCGACGCTATCGAATATGGCGCCGGCCTGTGGCCCGAAAGCGGCCTCCAGCACATGCCCCGCGCTGATGCGTCCTTCCAGGGTGCGCCTGATGGCCTCGGGCTGTTCGAAAATTTCCTTGAGCATGTAATGGCGGTAATGGCCGCGCTCGACGGTATCGGCGGTCAGCTCACTGGTGCGCACCGGGCGCTCGACTTCTACGCCGGCGGCATTGATGATCTTCAGGCTGTCTTTAGTAAGCTCAGCCGTGTCGCCGTCTTCGAGAAAGATGCAGCGCTGCGTGACGGGTATCAGCGCGGCCACATCCGAGGCAATGAAATATTCGCCGATGCCCACGCCGATCACAAGGGGGCTGCCGCGCCGCGCCGCAATGAGCCGATCGGGCGCGTTATTGCTGATCACGCCCAGTGCATAGGCCCCCTGCAAATCATTTACCGTAGCGCGCACCGCCTCGAGCAGGCTTTTGCCATCGCTGAGGTAACCATGGATCTGATGCACGACGACCTCGGTATCGGTCTCCGAGGTAAATTCGTAACCGTCTTTTTTCTGCCGCTGGCGCAGCACTTCGTGATTTTCAATGATGCCGTTATGCACCACGGCGACGGTATTGCGGCACACATGGGGGTGCGCATTCGCTTGGCTGGGCTTGCCGTGTGTGGCCCAGCGCATGTGCGCAATACCGATTGCTCCGTGTGGCTTGGCCTTGTTTACCGCAGCCTCGAGTTCAGCGACCTTGCCCACCGCGCGGATGCGTACCAGGCTGCCGTGTTCATCGATGACGGCAGCGCCCGCCGAATCATAGCCGCGGTATTCGAGACGCTTGAGTCCTTCGATCAGGATAGGCAACACATCGCGCTGCGCGACGGCCCCGACAATTCCACACATAAATTAACCCTTAAAGAAATCTAATTCTTTTTCTTAGGCCGTTGCCAATCATCTACCGTTTGCTGCTTAACGCGCGTCAGGCTCAACTTGTCCGCCGGCGCATTAGACGTGATAGTCGATCCCGCGCCAATCGTGGCACCCGATCCGAT
>JBDSTW010000195.1:0-15974 GCA_039928055.1 Gammaproteobacteria bacterium
CGGCGTCATCAAGACCATCGTGTTCGGGTTTGTCGCCAGCTGGATTGCCGTGTTCGAAGGCTATGACGCGGTGCCGACCTCGGAAGGCGTGAGCCGCGCCACGACGCGCACCGTGGTGCATACCGCCCTGGCGGTGCTGGGGCTGGATTTCATATTAACCGCGCTGATGTTTGGAGACATGTGACATGCTGCAGCAAAGAACCGTAGAGATCGCAGTCGGCCTGTTCATTCTCGCTGGCATGGCGGCATTGCTGGTATTAGCCTTGAAAGTCAGCAATCTGGGCGCCTTTACCGGCGCCGTGAAGGGTTATCACGTAATCGCAAAATTTGAAAATGTGGGCGGGCTCAAGCCGCGCTCGCCGGTGACCATTGCAGGTGTGTTGGTGGGCCGGGTCGAATCCATCGGTTTTGACGAAGCAAGCCAGCAAGCGCTGGTCAAACTCAATATCAGCAATGAATATAAACTCACCGCGGATACCTCGGCGAGCATCTTTACCTCCGGCCTGCTCGGTGAGCAATACCTGGGCCTTGAACCGGGCGGCGACGAGAGAATGCTCAAGGACGGCGACGAGATTAAATTGACCCAATCCGCGCTCGTGCTCGAGCAGTTGATCGGGCAATTTATATTCAACAAGGCCGCCGAGGGGGCTAAATCTTCACCCGACCAAGGCCCCTGACATCATCGTGCGCGCCTTGCCGTTATTTGTACCCAAAACACCCGTGGCTTATAATAGAACCCACGGCGCCCTGCGTCATAATTCCCGAGGTTAAGAATATGCACTACGCCATGAAGGTCACTGCTATCGCATTGATCTTGCTCAATGGCGTCTGGTTCCACAGCGTCCCGGCGATGGCTAACCCGTCGGCGCAAGAACTTGTTCAACAGACGTCAGAGCACATGATCACCGCTATTAACGCGGAACATGACGCGATCAAGCAAAATCCGGAACGCCTGTATGCCTTGGTAGAAGAAATCGTTCTGCCGCACTTTGATTTTAGGCGCATGTCAAGCTGGGTGCTCGGCAAGCATTGGCGCGGCGCTACCGAGGAACAGAAGGAACAATTTACGCGCGAATTCCGTACCTTGCTGGTCCGTACCTACGCCACGGCCATGAGCGAGTATTCAGGCCAGAAAATTGCTTACCTGCCGGTTAAAGCAGCGCCCGACGCCACCGAGGTTACCGTGCGCACGGAGATCGAGCAGCCGGGTAGCCCGTCCATACCAATCAGCTACAACCTGTTCCTGAAGGATGGCACCTGGAAGGTGCAGGATGTGGTCATCGATAACACCAGTCTGGTGGCAAATTATCGTAGTTCCTTCTCGAGTGAGGTCAAGCGCGATGGCCTGGATGCCTTGATCAGCAAGCTGGCCGCGCGTAACCAGCACAAGGCCTAGGCAACGCGGTGGACGACATGCGCTTCGAACCCTGCGGCGAGGGCTGTTATGTCTTGTCCGGGTCATTGAGCTTTGCTACCGTCCCGCACGTCTACACACAAGGCGGCATGCTTTTTGGCAATAATGACCGCACATTAACGCTTGACCTGCGGGGCGTGGCACATACCGACAGCGCCGGGCTGGCCTTGCTGATGGAGTGGATGCGCACCGCGCAGCAGCAGGGCAAACAGATTCACTTTAAAAATATTCCCGCGCAAATGCTCAGCATCGCCCGGCTCAGCGGGCTTGATAAAATTCTGCCGCTGAGTTAGCCGTAAAAACCAAACGCAAAGACGCGAAGGCGCAAAAGATACTAAGCAGTTTGGCAGCAGTCCTGCCCATTGCCCTGTCTGTCATTCTGAGCCCTTCGCTTCGCTCAGGATAAACTCCGCGAAGAAGCTCTATGAGTTCTAGTATTGTTTTCCCTTTGCGTCTTCGCGTCTTTGCGTTAAGTCTCCCACACAATTTCCAGGCCAGAAATCTTGATCCCTGCCGTCAGCATCGAAAACATCCACAAGCGTTACGGCACCGTGCATGCCCTGAACGGTGTCGATTTCACTATCGCGCCGGGTGAATTTTTCGGCCTGCTCGGGCCGAACGGCGCAGGCAAATCCACGCTGATCAGCATCATGGCCGGCCTCGTGCGCGCCAACGATGGTCACGTACGCATCCTCGGCAATGATGTCGTGCAAGCCTACCGTGCCGCGCGCAGCCTGCTCGGCGTGGTGCCGCAGGAATTGGTTTACGATGCGTTTTTTAGCGTGCGCGAGGTGCTGCGTCTGCAATCGGGCTACTTCGGCAAGGGCCGTACAAACGAGGCGTGGATTGACGAATTGCTCGCTATCCTGAATCTTACGGACAAGGCCGATACCAATATGCACAAGCTCTCCGGCGGGATGAAGCGCCGCGTGCTGATCGCCCAGGCACTGGTACACAAGCCGCAGGTCGTGGTGCTCGACGAGCCGAGCGCAGGCGTGGATACGGAGCTGCGCAAATCACTCTGGGAGTTCACCCGGCGTCTGCACCGCGAAGGCCATACCATCGTACTCACCACGCATTATCTGGAAGAGGCCGAATCCTTATGCGACCGGATTGCCATTCTCGATCGCGGCAAGCTCGTCGCGCTCGACAGCAAACAGGAACTGCTCGCGCGCATTCCGTACCGTTTGCTGTCGCTCTATGTCGCGGACACCGAGCTCAGGCTCCCCGACACGCTGGCGCGCCTGCTCGTGTCACGTACCGGCGACCAGATCATTCTGCGTCTGCATAAACTCGACGATCAGATCGGCGGCGTGTTGGATGCCCTGCGCGACGCAGGCTTTATTATTCGCGATCTATCCACGCAGGAGGCCGGGCTGGCCGAGGTATTTACCCAACTCACCTCGTTTCCACCAAAGTCCTCTGTAGCATGACGAATCCATTCGGCAACTGGCGCGGCATGCTGACCCTGTTCAATAAAGAGGTGCGGCGCTTTCTCAAGGTCAGCATGCAGACCTTGTTCACGCCTATCGTCTCCGCACTGCTCTTTTTGCTGGTGTTCGGGCACGTATTGGATGAACACGTGCGGATTTATGCCGACCTGAGCTATGCGGCCTTTCTTATCCCCGGCCTGATTATGATGACCATGATCCAGAATGCCTTTGCCAATAGTTCTTCCAGCCTGATTCAATCGAAGGTTGGCGGCAGCCTGGTGTTCGTGCTGCTGGCCCCGCTCTCCAGCCTGGAGTTTTATCTCGCCTTTGTGGCAGCCGCCGTGGGACGGGGATTATTAGTAGGCCTGGGTGTCTATTTTGCTACCTTTTGGTTCGCGGAGCTGCCGCTGTTCAGCCTGGGGTATATCCTGGTATTTGCCGTTTTGGCCGGCGCCACGCTCGGCACCCTGGGCATTATCGCGGCAATCTGGGCCGACCACTTCGAGCAGCTCGCCGCCTTTCAAAATTTCATTATCATACCTTTGTCATTTCTAAGCGGCGTGTTCTATTCCATCCACTCCCTACCTGCAATCTGGCAGGGAATTTCGCGCTTTAACCCATTTTTCTATATGATTGACGGCTTTCGTTACGGCTTCTTCGGCGTGTCCGATGTTGCGCCCGGCATTAGCCTATTGATTACCGCAGGGTTTCTGCTGATGCTGGCCGCGCTCTGCCTGCTGTTGCTGTACAAGGGTTATAAGCTGCGCCGTTGAGTTTCAGGCGCCAATATTAAGGAGGGGTAGTTATGGAACCCGACACGATCAAACACATGATTGAAACCGGCCTGCCCGGGGGCAAGGTGCAGGTGCAGGGCGACGGCAGCCATTTTGAGGCCCTCGTGATCAGCGATGAGTTCGAGGGCAAGAACACGCTTACGCGCCATCGCATGGTATATGCCACGCTGGGGGATAATATGCAGTCGGCCATCCACGCGCTGTCCATGCGCACCCTGACCAACGCGGAGTGGTTAACCGCGCAACAAGGATAACCACTGTGACAAGTTTCAAGAAAATAAACCCATACAACATGAATGAACTAACTTGCTACTTGTCACTTGCTGCTTGTCACTGTCTTTATGGATAAATTAATCATTCGCGGCGGCACACCCCTGAACGGGGAGATCCGCATATCCGGGGCAAAAAACGCCGCATTGCCGATACTGGCGTCCACGCTCCTTGCGGACGAGCCGGTGACAATCTGCAATGTCCCGCACCTGCACGACATCACCACCACCATGGAACTGCTCGGACGCATGGGCGTGCATCTAATGGTAGACGAACGCCTCAACATCGAAGTCGATGCGACGACCATTCGTGAATTCCACGCGCCCTATGAACTCGTCAAGACCATGCGCGCCTCGATCCTCGTGCTGGGTCCGCTGCTGGCACGCTTCGGCAAGGCGGATGTCTCGCTGCCCGGCGGTTGCGCGATCGGCTCGCGGCCCATTAATTTGCACATCAACGGCCTGCAGGCGATGGGTGCCGACATCAAAGTGGAGAACGGCTATATCCGTGCCACTGCGGGAAGGCTCAAGGGCGCGCACCTGGTGATGGATTTGATCACCGTGACCGGCACCGAGAATCTGATGATGGCCGCCACACTGGCCGACGGTATCACCATTATCGAAAATGCCGCGCGCGAACCGGAGGTGCTCGATCTTGCGAATTGCCTGATCAGCATGGGAGCGAAAATCACCGGCGCCGGCACTGATATCATTACCATCGAGGGTGTTGAGCGTCTATCAGGGACGCGCTACAACGTACTGCCCGATCGCATCGAGACGGGCACTTATCTTGTAGGCGCGGCCATTACCGGCGGGCGCGTCAAACTCAAGGATACGCGTCCGCAATTGTTGGAGGCCGTGCTCGTGAAGCTACGCGAGGCCGGCGCCGAGATTGAAACCGGCGAGGATTGGATAACACTGGACATGAAAGGCCGGCGGCCTGTCGCAGTCGATGTGCACACTGCACCCTACCCCGCCTTCCCGACCGATATGCAGGCGCAGTTTACCGCATTGAATATTATTGCCGAGGGCGTGGGCACGATCTCCGAGACCGTATTCGAGAACCGCTTTATGCATGTACACGAACTGCGTCGTATGGGCGCCGATATTAAATTGCAAGGCAATACCGCCATCAGCACGGGCATAGAAAAATTGACCGGCGCACCGGTGATGGCCACCGATCTGCGCGCCTCGGCCAGCCTCGTCCTGGCCGGTCTCGTCGCCGAGGGCGACACTACGGTCGATCGCATTTATCATATCGATCGCGGCTATGAGTGTATCGAGGAAAAACTCACCCAGCTCGGCGCGCGCATTCACCGGGTGCCCGGTTAAAAACAGATAAAAGAGGAAAGATAAAAGATAGAAAACAAAATCCTAGGGTATTTCAACTTTTCTCTTGTATCTTGTATCTTTTCTCTTGGCTAAATTTAAACATTACATAACAAAGTACCACCATTGTGACTAACACCCTGACCATCGCACTTTCCAAGGGGCGTATCTTCGAAGAGACGCTGCCCCTGCTTGCGCACGCGGGCATAACGCCGACAGATGATCCCGGCACCAGCCGCAAGCTGATTCTCGATACCAATCACGCGGACATTAAGCTCGTAATTATCCGCGCCTCGGATGTACCGACCTATGTCGAATACGGCGCCGCCGATATCGGTGTGGCCGGCAAGGATGTGCTGATGGAGTATGGCAGCGATGGTTTATACGAACCCCTGGACCTGCGCATTGCCTGTTGCCGCCTCATGGTAGCAGGCCGGCCCAATGCCATCGCCGGGCAGACGCGCCTGCGCGTCGCCACCAAATATGTCGCGGCCACGCGCCGTTACTTTGCCGCGCAGGGCATGCAGGTGGAGGTTATCAAACTTTACGGTTCCATGGAGCTGGCGCCCATCGTGGGGCTTGCGGACTGCATCGTGGACCTGGTGGACACCGGCAAGACACTCAAGGCCAATGGTCTCGAAGCCTTGGCGCATATCGCCGACATCAGCGCGCGCCTGGTCGTCAACAAGGCTGCGATGAAGATGAAGCACGCCAAGGTCAAGGCCTTCGTAAAGCTGATGACCGAGGCCGTGCAAGCCCAGGGATTACAAAAAACCAAGCCATGATCGAGATAGCCCGTCTTGATACCGGCGCTGCGGATTTTTGGGCGCAACTGGAGCAGCGGCTCGCCTGGGAAGAGGCTGCGGACGAGACCGTTGCCCTGACCGTACGCGACATCCTTACACAGGTACGCACGCGCGGCGATGTTGCCATTCTTGAATATACAAACCGCTTCGACCGCCTGCGTGCCGATTCAATGACAGAACTGGAAATACCGGCCGCGCGCCTGCGCCAGGCGTTGCAGAATCTGCCCGGCGCTCAACGCCAGGCTCTGGAAACTGCCGCCGAGCGTATCCGCATTTACCACGACCACCAAAAAGCCGCGTCCTGGTCTTATCAAGAGGCCGATGGCACGCTGCTCGGCCAGCAGGTTACACCGATTGATCGCGTGGGGCTTTATGTGCCCGGCGGCAAGGCGGCTTATCCTTCATCGGTATTAATGAACGCCATTCCCGCCAAGGTCGCGGGTGTCACTGAACTCATCATGGTTGTGCCCACGCCCGACGGCATAATCAACGAACTGGTACTCGCCGCGGCCTGCATCGCCGGCGTCGATCGCGTATTTACCATCGGCGGCGCGCAGGCCGTCGCCGCGCTTGCGTACGGAACCGCGAGCGTGCCGCGCGTGGATAAAATTGTCGGCCCGGGCAACATCTATGTCGCCACGGCCAAACGCATGGTATTCGGCACCGTCGGCATCGACATGATCGCCGGGCCGTCGGAGATCCTCGTGCTCTGCGATGGCAAAACGGATCCTGACTGGATTGCCATGGATCTGTTCTCGCAGGCCGAGCACGATGAAGATGCGCAGGCTATCTTGATGAGTCCCGATGGCGCGTTTCTCGCCGCCGTCGCGGCGAGCATGGAGCGCCTGCTGCCCGCGATGGAGCGACGCGAGATTATTAATAAATCGTTGTGCGCGCGCGCCGCCTTTATCAAGGTGCGCGATCTCGACGAGGCCGTCGAGGTTGCCAATTTCATTGCCCCCGAACATCTGGAATTATCCGTGGAAGACCCACAAACCTTGGCTGCGCGCATCCGCCATGCCGGGGCCATTTTCCTGGGACGTCACACCCCCGAGGCCATTGGCGATTACTGCGCCGGACCTAACCATGTGTTGCCGACCGCGCGTACCGCGCGCTTCAGCTCGCCGCTGGGCGTGTATGATTTTCAAAAACGCTCCAGCCTGATTATGTGCTCGGCGCAAGGAGCCTCGGAACTTGGCAAGACCGCCGCGGTGCTGGCGCATGGCGAGGGCCTCACGGCGCATGCGCGCTCTGCGGAGTATCGGATAAAACCCTAGTGGCCGGTAAAGCTTTTAACCATCCAACACCAAAATAATAGGGCTTGATTAAACTTTACAATCTTTGCATCTTTGCGACTTTGCGTTAGGTTTTCCATGAAAAAACCCGTTGCCCCCTTAGTGGAAAGCCTTATCCGCGCCGAGCTGCGTGCGCTGGCGGCGTATCATGTGCCCGACTCGCGCAATATGATCAAGCTCGACGCCATGGAAAATCCCTATGGCTGGCCCGAACTCCTGATTAGCGCATGGCTTGAACGCCTGCGCGACGTAAACATCAACCGCTACCCCGACCCGGCACCGCACGCCCTCAAGGAGCAGTTGCGCCTGAGCATGGGTATTCCGCGGGATGCCGCGCTCCTGCTCGGCAACGGCTCGGACGAACTGATCCAGATGATAGCCCTGGCCCTGGCCGCACCGGGCCGCGCGGTACTCGCGCCGGAGCCGGGCTTTGTGATGTATCGCATGATCGCAACCATCGCCGCGATGGATTATGTCGGTGTGCCGTTAATGCCTGACTTCAATCTGGATTTACCGGCCATGCTCGCTGCCATCATGCGGCATCAGCCCGCCGTGGTATTCCTCGCCTATCCGAACAACCCGACCGGCAACTTATTCGATGCGCAGGCGATGCACGCCGTGATCGCGGCCAGCCCCGGACTGGTGGTGGTTGACGAGGCTTATCACGTATTCGCGGGCCAGAGCTTTATGGCAGAGCTGGCGCACTATCCCAATCTGCTCGTGATGCGCACCGTTTCCAAGATGGGGCTTGCCGGTCTACGCCTCGGCGTGCTCGCCGGTCACCCGGATTGGCTCAATGAGATCGACAAGATACGCCTGCCTTACAATATCAATGTGCTCACCCAGGCGAGCATGGAGTTTGCGTTGCAGTATCGGGAAATATTCGCTGCGCAGGCGCAGCAAATCTGCGCAGACCGCGATTATGTATTCAAGCAATTGCATACCTGCCCCGGGATAATTGCTTATCCGAGCAATGCCAATTTTATTCTGTTTCGCGTGCCGCACGGGCGTGCGACTTCGATCTTTGAGGCATTGAAAGGCGCCGGCGTATTGATCAAAAACATGCACAATGCAGGCGGCCTGCTACAGGACTGCCTGCGTGTGACGGTGGGGAAACCCGCGGAAAACGAGGCCTTTCTGGCGGCCCTTAAAAACGCCTTATAGCTTCAATCCGAACGCGGATACGGGTATCCTATGCCTATAATCAGGATTAATAGACACCATGTCGCAACGTAAAAGTACGGTAAAGCGCAACACTCTTGAGACGCGCATCGAGGCCACCATCAATCTCGATGGTACGGGTGCATCGCGACTACAGACCGGCGTTCCCTTTCTCGATCACATGCTCGACCAGATCGCGCGGCACGGCATGATAGACATCGACATCAAGGCCGACGGCGATCTGCATATTGATGCGCATCACACCGTGGAAGACATCGGCATCACGCTGGGCCAGGCCCTTGCGCAGGCGTTGGGCGATAAAAAAGGCATACGCCGCTACGGCCACGCCTATGTGCCGCTCGACGAGTCCTTGTCGCGCGTGGTTATCGATTTTTCCGGCCGCCCCGGGCTCGACTATCACATCACTTTTCCGCGTGCGCGCATCGGCGAGTTCGATGTCGATTTGCTGCGCGAATTTTTCCAGGGTTTTGTCAATCATGCCATGGTGACCTTGCACATCGACAGCTTGCGCGGCAAAAACGCCCACCATATCTCGGAAACGGTATTCAAGGCCTTCGGGCGTGCGGTGCGCATGGCCGTGGAGATCGACCCGCGCATGCAAGGCTTGTTACCGTCCACCAAGGGGAGCCTCTAGGCGCTGCTTTGACCGCTTGCTTGTAACCGATGCCCGTGTCGATCTCTATTACTATCCAGTCATGAACACTGTTGCCGTCATCGATTACGGCATGGGCAACCTGCGCTCCGTGTCCAAGGCCCTCGAACAGGTCGCCGAAGGGGCGCGCGTCGTTGTGAGCAGTGACGCGGATACCATATTACAGGCCGATCGCGTGGTATTTCCCGGCCAGGGGGCGATGCGCGATTGCATGGCCGAGTTGCAGCAGCGTGAATTAGGCGAGGTCATCCGCGCCTGCATCGCCGGCAAACCCTTCCTGGGCATTTGCATGGGCCTGCAGGTACTCATGGATTTTAGCCAGGAAAACGAGGGCCGCGCAGGCTTGGGCATGATACCCGGTCAGGTGCTGCGTTTTGCCGAAGGACTCTGCGATCCTGAAACAGGCGATAAGCTCAAGATTCCGCACATGGGCTGGAACGAGGTACATCAAACCGGGGCTCATCCTTTATGGCAAAACATTGCGCAGGACAGCCGTTTTTATTTCGTGCACAGTTATTATGTACAGCCGGACGACAATAAAATAATTGCCGGTACTACCGCCTATCCGCATACGTTTGCCTCAGCCCTCGCCCAGGACAATGTTTTTGCCGTGCAATTTCACCCTGAAAAAAGCCAACACGCCGGACTCGCCCTGCTTGCCAATTTTTTACGCTGGGATGGTCATGCCTGAAATGAGATTTTTTATATGCTATTGATCCCCGCCATAGACCTTAAAGACGGAAAATGCGTGCGCCTGCGCCAGGGACGCATGGAGGATGACACGGTCTTTTCCGACGATCCGCTCGCCGTCGCCGCACGCTGGGTCGAAGCGGGCGCGCGGCGTCTGCACATTGTTGATTTGAACGGCGCGCTGGCGGGCAAACCGGTCAACTTCGAGGTCATCCACGCCATCGCGGAACGCTATCCTGATTTGCCCATTCAAGTGGGCGGCGGGATACGCGATGAGGACACCATACAGGCCTACCTGGACGCCGGGGTCCGCTACGTCATCATCGGCACCCGGGCCGTCAACGCCCCGCATTTTGTCGCCGACATCTGCGTCGAATTTCCCGGCCACATCATCATCGGCTTGGATGCCAAGGACGGGCGGGTCGCCATCGACGGCTGGTCGAAACTTTCCAACCACAACGTGATCGATCTCGCCCAGCGTTTTGAAAAAGAGGGTGTCGAGGCCATCATCTACACCGACATCAGCCGCGACGGCATGATGAATGGCGTGAACGTCGAGGCTAGCGTGGCACTGGCGCGTTCGATCAGCATCCCGGTGATTGCCTCCGGCGGCATTACCAACCTGGATGATATCCGCGCATTGTGCGAGGTACATGACGAGGGCATTATGGGCGCCGTCGTGGGGCGCGCCATTTACGAAGGCACGCTGGACTTTAGCGAAGGCCAGAGACTGGCCGATGAATTGTGCTGATAACGCCATTTGTTTGGAAAGTCTCAACGCAAAGACGCAGAGGCCGCAAAGAACACTTGGGAATAATGATGAGCATTCCTTTTTCAACATCTTTTGACTTCTTTGCGTCTTAGCGTCTTTGCGTTAAGCCTTTTTTCGAGCAACTAACATGAGCCTGGCCAAGCGCATTATTCCCTGCCTGGACGTGGACAACGGACGCGTCGTCAAGGGCGTGCGATTTATAAACATCCGCGATGCCGGCGATCCGGTCGAGATCGCCAAGCGCTACGACGAACAGGGCGCCGATGAGATTACCTTCCTGGACATCACCGCGAGTTCCGATCAGCGCGAGACCCTGGTACATGTGGTTGAGCAGGTGGCCAACCAGGTATTCATTCCGCTCACCGTCGGCGGCGGCATACGCAGTGTGGCGGACATTCGACGCATGCTCAATGCCGGTGCCGACAAGGTTGCCATCAACACCGCAGCCGTGTCGAAACCGGAGTTCGTGCAGGAGGCCGCCGCGCGCTTCGGCTGCCAATGCATCGTAGCGGCCATGGACGCCAAGCAAGTAATCGATGCGCACGGCGCTGCACTGCCGCGCTGGGAGATCTTCACGCACGGTGGGCGCAAGGCCACCGGGATCGATGCGGTAAACTGGGCAATACGCATGGCGGACTATGGCGCCGGTGAGATCCTGCTCACCAGCATGGATCGCGACGGCACGCGCAACGGCTTCGACCTGGCCCTGACGCGCGCCATCTCAGAGGCCGTGGCCGTGCCGGTCATTGCCTCGGGCGGGGTCGGTAATCTCGACCATTTGGTGGAGGGCATCCTGCAAGGCAAGGCCGATGCGGTGCTCGCCGCCAGTATCTTCCATTTTGGCGAGTACACTATTGGCCAGGCCAAGCGTAGACTCGCTGAAAGCGGCATCGAGATCCGGGAGCCGGTATGACCGAACAGTGGCTGGCGCAGATTAAATGGGACGAGCACGGGCTGGTACCGGTGATCACCCAGGATATGCACGGACAGGTCCTGATGTTCGCCTGGATGAATCGCGAGGCGCTCGCACAGACCGCGCGAAGCGGCCAAGCGGTCTATTGGTCGCGCTCGCGCGCATGCCTGTGGAGCAAGGGGGAGAGTTCCGGGCACAGCCAGATCGTTAAAGACATGCGCCTGGACTGCGATGCCGATGCGATTCTGCTGCGCGTTGAACAAACGGGTGGAATCGCCTGTCATACCGGTCGTGCCAGTTGTTTCTTCCGGCAGCTAAAAGAGGATCAGTGGCTTACCGTAGAGCCGGTGCTCAAAGATCCGAGCCTGATTTACCGTAAATAATATATAATAATGCATGCGTCAGAGGCGTTCTGGCCGCAGCTTACAGATTATCCGGTAGTGGCTTTATGAACGATACTTTGGGACAACTGGCCCGCGTGATTGAGCAGAGAAAAAATGCCTCTGCGGAGAGTTCTTATGTCGCAAGCCTGTGCGGCAAGGGGCTGGATGCCATCCTCAAGAAGATCGGCGAGGAGAGCGCCGAGCTCATCATTGCCGCGAAGAATGCAGACGCCCAACAGATCATTCATGAAAGCGCCGATTTGTGGTTTCATACCCTGGTGCTGCTGGCCGCGCAGGACTTGACGCCCGAGGCGGTGTTGCACGAATTAGAGCGGCGCTTCGGGGTGTCGGGCCTGCAGGAAAAGGCGAACAGGACAGGCTGATGAGCGATTGCTTATTTTGCAATATCGCCGCCGGCAAGATCCCCGCACAGACCGTATTCACGGACGATAGCGTTGTGGTATTCAAGGATATTCACCCCAAGGCCCGCGTGCATCTATTGGTCATACCGCGCCTGCATCTGGCGAGCCTGGAGGACCTGCAGGCCAGCCACGACGGCTTGGCTGCACATATGATGCGCCTATTACCGGAATTGGCCCGCGCCCAAGGCTTGAAAAATGGCTTTCGCGCCATCATTAATACCGGTGTGGGTGGCGGTCAGGAAATTGCGCACCTGCATATACACCTGTTAGGCGGCGAGCCTTTACCGGGTTTTTAGGCAGATGGGGAAGCTCTGACTTAATCGGAGATTCCAAACCTTACGGGTCTACACGGCCCTTGTCTTATTCGAAGTTCGTTGTCAAATGGGAGAAAATTTATGATTGGTAGCCCTTTACAGTTGATTATCATACTGGCCATCGTATTGGTATTGTTCGGCGCGAGTAAGCTGCGCAATATCGGTGGCGATCTGGGCGGTGCAATAAAGAATTTCCGCCAATCGGTCAAGGACGGCGAAGCCGACGCAGCCGCCAAGGCCTCTGCTCAAGACAGGGTGGAACAGGGTGATAGCGGACGCGTCATTGAGGCCGAGGTGGTCACCAAAGAGCATATGGACGAAAAGGCAAAGATCTAAAAGTCAGCCGGTTTTCAACCCATGTTCGATGTCAGCTTTGGTGAGCTTGCGCTCATCGGGGTCGTTGCCTTATTGGTGGTCGGTCCGCAAAAACTTCCCGGCTTGGCGCGCGGTATTGGCTTATGGGTGGGCAAAACCCGGCGCATGATAGCGTCGGTCAGGGCCGACGTCGACCGCGAATTCAAGACAGACGAATTGCGCAAGCTGCTGACGGAGCAGCAGGAGGAGATGCGCGAACTGCGGCACATCCTGGATGAAAACCGCGGCGCCGTGGAGACCGATCTCCGACAACTCAGTTCCGAATTGAATACCCCAGCGCAGCCTGCCGGTGCGGGTTCGCCGAGCACACTGGCGGCGAGTGGTACAAGTCCCTCCGTACTCGCTGCACCGGCGAGCAACGCGCTCTTACCCGACCCTGCTGGCCCAACCGTAGCACCTCCAAGAGAAGATCCCGATGGGCGAACCCGATAAGCTGCCTCCTCCGCAGTCCGAGGAGCAGAATATGGAGCATCCGCTCATTGCGCATCTGCTGGAACTGCGCGATCGTGTATTGCGCGTGGTGCTCACTGTTTTTGCCATCTTTCTCGCGCTCTTCGCCTTTAGAAACGATTTATACACCTTCCTGGCCAAGCCCTTGCTAGTCCATTTGCCTGCGGGATCGAGCATGATCGCCACCGAGGTGGCCTCCCCGTTTTTGACCCCTTTTAAGCTGACCCTGATGGTGTCCATTCTGCTGGCCGTGCCGGTCATCTTGTACCATCTATGGGGATTCGTCGCCCCGGGCCTGTACAAGAATGAGCGCAGGATGGTCTATCCGCTGCTGATATCGAGCACGCTGCTGTTTTTTGCCGGCACCGCCTTCGCCTATTTTGTGGTATTCCCCCTGGTATTTGGCTTTTTCACGTCGGTCGCCCCTGTAGGGGTGGCGGTGATGACTGACATCACTAAATACCTGGACTTCGTGATCAGCATGTTCTTTGCCTTTGGCGTGGCCTTCGAAGTGCCCATCGCGGTCATTTTACTGGTATGGTCCGGCGTCATTACCCCTGAGGGGCTGGCGAGCAAACGTCGTTACATTATCGTCGCGGCATTTGTCGTCGGCATGATACTCACGCCGCCCGACGTGATCTCGCAAATCCTGCTGGCCGTGCCTTTATGGCTATTGTTCGAGGCGGGCGTAGTGGTATCGCGCTTGTACGTGCGCAAGGAAAAAGTTGAGGAAACAACACCGGAGGTCAAAGAGCCTGCCGTGTCCGAGCGTGTCTTTACCACGCCGCCGGGCACGCAACCGGCGCTGCACGTGCCTTACTCTATCGCCGCTGATCCAAAACCCACTGCGCAGCCCAAGGAGCCCGAGCAAGCTTAATGCGGGATTAGTTTTCGTCCGATCCGCTTTAAGGCATAAGTTGCTACTCCTGCACTCCGAGCGAAGGACGCTCACTGACCTGGGCCTTCAGGGAAATATTTTTCCCGTTGCGTAGCACCTGCAGTTCGACCGCTGTTCCGGGAACTACCTGAGCTACCGTATTCATAAGCGCAAGCGGATTATCGACGGGCTTGCCGTTAATTTGCGTGACAATATCCCCTCGCCTTAACCCCGCCTGATCGGCCGGACCGTTCGGCAACACCCCGGAGATGATTACCCCCTTTGTATCGGTCAGGCCAAAGGATTCGGCCAAGGGCGGGGTAATTTCCTGCACCTCGATACCGAGCCAACCGCGGATGGCGCGGCCGTGCTCGATAATTTGTTGCATGACGCCCTTGGCAAGACTCAGCGGTATGGCAAAACCGATGCCCTGTGAACCGCCGGTGCGGGAAAAGATTGCGGTATTGATGCCGATCAGATGACCCTCGGCATTGATGAGTGCGCCGCCTGAATTACCCGGGTTGATCGCCGCATCGGTTTGAATAAAATTCTCGTAGGTATTGATGCCCAGGTGATTGCGGCCGGTCGCGCTCACGATACCGGAGGTGACCGTCTGGCCCACGCCGAACGGGTTGCCGATGGCCAATACCACATCCCCCACCAATAACGCATCCGATTGGCCGATAATGATACTGGGCAGCCTGGTGAGATCCACTTTTAGCACGGCAATATCGGTTTCCAGGTCCTTGCCGACCACCTGGGCCACCGCGCTGCGCCCATCGCTCAGGGCAACCTGAATCTCGTCAGCGCCCTCGATCACATGATTGTTGGTCAGGATATAACCCTGTTCGCTGACGATGACCCCCGAACCCAGACTCGATTCGAGTTGCCGGCGCGGCACTTGAACACCGCCAAAAAAACGCTGCATGAACGGGTCATCGGAGTAAGGGGTAGCGCGCGTTGTTACGACTTTAGTGGTGTTGATATTGACCACTGACGGGGCGGCGAGCTGCACTGCGCCGGCATACGAGGCCGGTGCCCCGCCCTGCCCGGCAGGCAAGGCAGCCAAGGTGCGTGGCGCCGGTCTTGGAGCTTCTTTGAATTCAACGACGTGAGGATTGCGCGCCAGCAAGTCGGGGCGCAAAAACAGCACTACGAAGGCAACGGCGAGGCCAACAGTAATAGACTTGAGTAGAAATGATAAGAATTTGCCGGTTTGCATAGCGACTATCCAGCTAATTATCCCGTTCCCTGCTATTTCTCAAGATCATACCATGCAGATCGGGATAAATGGACCCGTCTTTAATGAGGTCGCCATCGGGGCGTTGGAGGGCTTGGTGAAGCGACGGCTACGATAGATGCAGCCGCCTTGGCCGTTTCCTTCAAGAAGCCTTGGTCAGACCGTAACGATTGAGCGACCAGCGTACCGCAAACCAAGCTACCGCAAATACCACGAGCGTCATCGCGATATCTTGCACGGATGACATCGGTACATGGAAATACTTGCTGTGCACGGAGCCGGATATCCAGGTATAGCGCTCTATCCACGTACCCAACAAGATCCCGCAGGAGATTAAGGTGATTATCACCGGGTTGTGGCGCAC
>JBDSTW010000196.1:0-4548 GCA_039928055.1 Gammaproteobacteria bacterium
TCTGCGCCACAAAATCGCTATACGCCCAGACGCGATACAAGACATTCAGCAGATCAGGATGCCTGGGTAGCGCTATCTTCGCCTCCAGGGTGGCCTGGGCAAAACGCCGCCAATCATGCTCGACGCGCTCGCGCACGGCGGGCGGTAAAGTTTCCAGGGTATTTTTAACGCGGATCATTGAAGGTAAATGGCTATCATGAAATTCTGTGGTGTGGTGTAGTCTAGCTTACCTCAACAGGCAAAAAAAAAGCCCCATCCGTTGCCGAATGGGGCTGGGTGTTTCCTTGTCAGGGAAGCTTACATCATGCCGCCCATACCGCCGCCTTCACCCATGTCTCTCGGCTCGCCCTTATCGCTGGGCAAATCGGCAATCATGGCCTCGGTGGTAATCATCAGACCCGCAACCGATGCGGCGTTCTGCAGGGCAGAGCGCGTTACCTTGGTCGGGTCGATAACGCCCATCGCCACGAGATCGCCATACTCACCTGAAGCCGCGTTGTAACCGTAGTTACCCTTGCCTTCAGCGACCTTATTCAACACCACCGAGCCTTCGGCGCCGGCATTGGCGACGATCTGGCGCAGCGGTTCTTCCATGGCGCGGATGGCGATGGTAATGCCGACATTCTGGTCTTCATTATCGCCCCTGAGCTTGCCGATATCGCGCGATGCACGCACCAGGGCCACACCGCCGCCCGGCACTACACCTTCCTCTACGGCCGCACGCGTAGCATGCAGGGCATCTTCGACGCGCGCCTTCTTTTCCTTCATTTCGATCTCGCTGCCGGCACCTACCTTAATGACGGCTACACCGCCCGCCAGTTTGGCTACGCGCTCCTGAAGCTTCTCTTTATCGTAGTCGGTGGTGGTCTCTTCGATCTGGGTACGGATCAATTTCACACGGTCCTGAATCCCCTTGGGGTCGCCGGCGCCGTCAATGATGGTGGTATTTTCCTTGGTGATGGTCACACGCTTGGCGGAACCGAGGTCGGCAATGGTCGCCTTTTCGAGACTCAGGCCCAGTTCTTCGGCAATCAGATTGGCGCCCGTCAAGACGGCGATATCCGACTGCATGGCCTTGCGACGCTCGCCGAAACCGGGGGCCTTCACCGCCGCGACTTTAACGATACCGCGCAAATTATTAACAACCAGGGTCGCTAAGGCCTCGCCATCGATATCCTCGGCGATGATCAACAGCGGACGGCCGGACTTGGCCACGCCTTCGAGTACCGGCAACATCTCACGGATATTGGAAATCTTCTTGTCGTATAACAGGATCAGCGGATTTTCCAGATCGGCCGTCATGGTCTGCTGATTGTTGACGAAATACGGGGAGATATAGCCGCGGTCAAACTGCATGCCCTCTACGACATCGAGCTCATTTTCGAAGCCGGAGCCATCTTCCACCGTAATTACGCCTTCCTTGCCAACCTTGCCCATGGCCTGGGCGATAATATCGCCGATCGCCTGGTCGGAATTGGCAGAGATCGTGCCTACCTGGGCAATGGCCTTGTCATCCGTGCAGGGCTTGGACATCTTCTTCAGCGCTTCCACGGCGGCCGTCACGGCCTTGTCGATACCGCGCTTGAGGTCCATCGGATTCATGCCGGCGGCAACCGCCTTGAAACCCTCTTTAAGAATGGCTTGGGCCAGAACCGTCGCGGTCGTGGTACCGTCACCGGCGATATCGGAGGTCTTGGAAGCAACTTCCTTCACCATCTGCGCGCCCATGTTTTCGAATTTATCCTTCAGCTCGATGCCCTTGGCAACGGACACGCCGTCTTTGGTTACCGTCGGGGCGCCGCCATAGCTGGATTCCAGGACTACATTGCGGCCGCGCGGGCCCAAGGTGACCTTAACGGCATCGGCCAGGGTATTGACGCCCTTGACCAGACTACTTCTTGCATCGTATCCAAATTTGACTTCTTTAGCTGCCATAACAAACTCCTCTGTTCAGTACTTTAATTTAATGAAGGGCAGGCCTTATTGAATGATGCCCATAATGTCTTCTTCGCGCATCATCAGCAATTCTTTGCTACCAGGCACCTCGGTTCCGGAATACTTGGTGAACAACACCTTATCGCCGACCTTCACGTCGAGAGGGCGCACGGTGCCGGTATCGAGTACCTTGCCGTTACCCACGGCAATAATTTCGCCACGGGCAGGCTTCTCTGCGGCATTATCGGGGATGACGATGCCACCGGCGGTGGTGCGTTCTTCTTCCATACGACGTACGAGTACGCGATCATGCAACGGACGAATATTCATTACTTATCTCCTAAAATCGGGTGTTTATATAAATCAGGCTATAACCCGGCTGTAAGCGGATTATTAGCACTCATCACGAGGGAGTGCTAATAATAGGGACAAAGCAGACCGACTTCAAGCCCTAAAGAAAGGGAAATTTCGGCTCGATAGCGGCCCGGCAGGGAATAAGCGGACAGGCTGGCAAGGCGCCACAACGCCGTCGGCGCTGCTTCGAATTAGTTACATGGACGAAGCGCAGAGGAGCCGGTATCCTTAAGCCCCCGCGCCTCAGTTGGGTGAGATGTGCCAACAGCGAACGCCGCGCCACGGAGGGCAACAATTAAATGACCGGAGTTTGCCCGGCTCCGCCCCCCTCGCTTCGCTCTCCCCATCCCTTCTCCCGAAGGGAAAAGCGAAGCGAAGCGAAGGGTGCAGGGGGCGAGCCGAGGCGCTACGCGCACTATACTTAAAATTGCGCCCTTAGCTCAGTTGGGTGAGGCGACGAAGTCGCTAAACGACAGGGCGGGATGCCCTGGCTGGGGTTTAATACAAGCTGCTGTCGCGCCAAGGATGGCAAAGCATAGGGTTACTCCATGCGCCCTTAGCTCAGTTGGATAGAGCGTTGGGTTCCGATCCCAAAGGTCAGAGGTTCGAATCCTCTAGGGCGCACCATTTCCTCAGATAGATTTTATTCCGGCGTATCGAAGTCCGCGCAGGGCGCAACCGTTATTGCACCGAATGAAAACATCCGGTGCAATGCGCTTCGCTTATTGGCACCCTACATTACGCCTTATGCTTGCTAATGCTCGCGCGTAGCGTGGAATTTAATGTCCGGCCAGCGCTCCATGGTAAGTTCCAGATTGACGCGCGTGGGTGCGATGTAGGCAAGCTGTCCGGCGTGATCGAGCGCCAGATGATCGTGCGCCTTGAGCGTAAATTCCTCCAGCTTCTTTTTATTTTCACTGCTCACCCAGCGCGCCGTCGAGACCTGCACATTTTCAAAGCTGCATTCCACGCCGTATTCGTGTTGCAGGCGGTAGGCGACCACATCGAATTGCAGCATGCCTACAACGCCCAGGATCAGATCATTGCTGCTTAGCGGCTTAAATAACTGCGTGGCGCCCTCCTCGCAAAGCTGCTCCAGCCCTTTCTGTAGTGCCTTCATGCGCAGCGGGTCACGCAGGCGCGCACGGCGGAACAATTCCGGCGCAAAATGCGGTATGCCGGTAAATTTCAGTTCTTCGCCCTGGGTAAAGGTATCGCCCACCTGGATGGTGCCATGATTATGCAGGCCGATAATATCGCCTGGATAAGCATCCTCGATGTTTTCACGCTCGCCGGCCATGAAGGTAATCGCGTTCGATATCTGCACATCGCGCTTGATGCGCACATGACGCAGCTTGATGCCCTTGCTGTAACTCCCCGAGCACACGCGCATAAAGGCGATGCGGTCGCGGTGCGATGGGTCCATATTGGCCTGGATTTTAAACACGAAGCCGCTGAATTTTTCTTCCTCCGCGTCCACCGTGCGTGTAGTGGTCGCGCCGTTGCGCGGCGCGGGGGCAACTTCGACAAACATATCGAGCAGTTCCTGCACGCCGAAATTATTCATCGCCGAACCGAAAAATACCGGCGTCAATTCGCCGGCGAGAAAGGCCTGTAGATCAAACGTATGGCTGGCGCCTTTCACCAACTCGATCTCTTCGCGCAACTCATCGGCCATGCTGCCGAACAGTTCATCCAGACGCGGATTATCCAGGCCTTTAATAACCTCGCCTTGCTGCACCTTGTGGCTGACCGATGGGCTGAAGATATGCACACTGTCGTTAAGTAAATGGAAGATGCCCTTGAAGCGTTTACCCATGCCGATCGGCCAGGTGATCGGCGCGCAGCGGATGTTGAGCACCGTCTCAACCTCGTCCAGCAAATCGATCGGGGCCAGGCCCTCGCGATCGAGCTTGTTGATGAAGGTAAGGATCGGCGTATTGCGCATGCGGCACACGTCGAGCAATTTAATGGTGCGCTCCTCCACACCCTTCGCGGAGTCGATCACCATGAGCGCGGAATCCACCGCAGTGAGCGTGCGATAGGTGTCTTCGGAAAAATCCTCGTGGCCGGGCGTGTCGAGCAGGTTGATGACCTTATCCCGATAAGGGAACTGCATCACCGACGATGTCACCGAAATACCGCGCTGCTTTTCCAACTCCATCCAGTCCGAGGTGGCATGGCGCGCCGCCTTGCGGCCTTTTACCGTGCCGGCCAATTGAATCGCGCCGCCAAATAACAGCAGTTTTTCGGTCAGCG
>JBDSTW010000197.1:0-2770 GCA_039928055.1 Gammaproteobacteria bacterium
ATGCGCGGCCGGTTCGAAACCATGGCGCGCGCCCTGGACGCCGTGAGTCCGCTGGCGACGCTGGCGCGCGGCTATGCGATTATTCAGCGACTGCCGGAGCGTACTGTCGTGCGTTCGACACGCGACGTTATCCCCGGTGAGCGCATTGAGGCACGCCTGGCCGATGGCAGGCTTTCATGTATAATTGATAAACTACATGATGATTAAACTGCAAGTAATTATTTTTATTATATTTTCATATAGCGCTTATGCGGCGCCACTACCCGTTTCCAGCCCCGTTCCCGGCGGTATAGCTATCCTGCTGCTAGACACTGTTTTGAGCGAGGCAGGCACGACGCCTTCTGCCCGGCTTGAACCGCCCAAGGCCTTTTACGAGGGCAAGCGCGTCATGGTTATTCGCAACGAAGATCAGTGGTGGGTCTTGGTCGGCCTGCCCCTGGATAGTACGCCGGGCCGTCATCTGTTAAAGGTCAAGCGACCCGATGATACCTTTGCCGAGTTAGGTTTCGAGATACAAGACAAGCCCTATGCTACCCAGCGCATCACCCTCACAGACCAGCGCAAAGTTGAGCCCGAGCCGCAAGACCTGGTGCGCATAACACGGGAGAGTAAAGAGATTCGGCGTGCGCTAGGCCACTGGGACGAGCAGGCTGAGATACCCTTGAATTTTACCTTGCCGGTCGCCGGAGAACCCAGCAATAGCTACGGTTTTCGGCGCATCTTCAATGACTTGCCGCGCAAACCTCATAGCGGCATGGATATCTCTGCGCCCTTGGGCACAGCCGTGCATGCCCCCGCGCCCGGCAAGGTTATCGCCACAGGCGATTACTTTTTTAACGGCAATGCGGTGTTTCTGAATCACGGCCAAGGCCTGATCACCGTTTACTGTCACCTCAGCCGCATCGACGTCGAGCCTGGCCAGGAGCTACAGCGCGGCGATCTCATTGGCGCGGTCGGCATGAGTGGACGGGCTACCGGGCCGCATTTGCATTGGGGCGTCAGCCTTAACCAAGCGGCGGTTGATCCCGCCTGGTTTTTGCAGGAATAATGGCGCGATTGCTGTAACGCTGTCGCCAAGAAGCGTGTTTTGCTAAGTCAAGCACCTTCCGATACCCCGTTTCTCTGATTCGCGTATACTTGCTAAAGAGCCGCAAGCAGAAGAATAAGCGCTAACAATCTATAAAAATATTGCAAGGAATCCCATGAAGCACCGTAGTTTCCCCTTCATTCAGGCTAGCAGGCTAAGCTGCGCAGGACTGCTATTTCTCTTGTCCGGTTGTGCTTCGCTACAGACATATCAAGGAGGGGATAAGGAAGACCGCGATCCCTTCGAAGGATTTAACCGGGCGATATTTAACTTCAATGAGGGCCTTGATAAGGCCGTACTCAAGCCGGTGGCGACCGGCTACAAAAACGTTATACCGCGACCGGTAAGGACGGGCATTTCCAATTTTTTTAGCAATCTGGCCTACCCCACGGTTATCGTTAATGCTTTCTTGCAGGGTAAGTTTGCGCAAGGCATGTCCGACACCAGCCGCTTTATAGCTAACTCGGTCTTTGGCGTACTCGGCATCTTTGATGTCGCAACCGCGTGGGAATTGCCGGCACACAATGAAGACTTCGGACAAACCTTCGGACATTGGGGTATGGGCGAAGGCCCTTATCTCGTGCTGCCGTTTTTCGGCCCCAGCAATCCGCGCGATGGGATCGGCATGGTACTCGACTTCCAGACCGACATCCTGAGCTATTATCAGGATGATACCGGCCGTTACCTTGCGCGTGGCGTGAAGACCATCAACGAGCGCTCGAATCTACTCTCCGCCGGACGCATCATTGATGAGGCTGCGCTTGATCCTTACAGCTTCAGACGCGAGGCCTATCGGCAGCGGCGTATCAATTTGATCTACGACGGCAATCAGCCGCAACCGGATTTTTCAAGCCAGTCACTAGAGGACGCCGATTCGGCGCCCACGGATACCGGCAACGGCGATATCGAGGCCGCGCCGGAACAGCCCGACAAACCGCAACCCTGATTATTCAAGAACTCCCGCTGGGATTATTGCTTCCCCGGCATACCTATTTCTTGTGGTGCCTCATAAGACGCTTGCGTTTTGCCGCCTGATGCGGCGTAAGAACATTCTTGCGATCCTTGTAAGGATTATCGCTGCTCTTGAACTCCACGCGCACCGGTGTGCCCACCAGATCCAGGGCATCACGAAAGGTATTTGCCAGATAGCGTTTATAGGTATCGGGCACGACCTCGGTCTGGTTGCCGTGAATAATAATCAGCGGCGGATTGTGCCCGCCTTGATGCGCGTAGCGCAGCTTGATGCGGCGGCCGTGCACGAGCGGCGGCTGATGCGTATTGACCGCCTCTTCCAGGATGCGCGTGAGCTGAGGGGTGGAAAGTTTCTTACTGGCGGATGCATACGCCTTGTCCACCGAGGCGAACAGGTCACTGACGCCGGTGCCGCGCAGGGCCGAGATGAAATGGATCTTGGCGAAATCCAGAAACGGTAGTTTGCGTTCGAGTTCCTGCTTCACCCGGCTGCGCTGTTCAAGCGTGAGCCCATCCCATTTATTCACAGCGATGACCAGGGCCCGGCCCACCTCGATGGTAAATCCCAATAGACCCGCATCCTGATCGGTAACGCCCTGCTGGGCATCGAGCACCTGAATCACCACATGCGCGTCTTCCACGGCATGCAGGGTTTTGATGATGCTGAATTTCTCTATCACCTCGGTAACGCGTGCGCGGCGCCGCACACCG